>JACRCT010001018.1 GCA_016218885.1 Deltaproteobacteria bacterium
GTCCGATTTCGACGCAAACCGGGGGAGTACGCTTTGCAGGCCTGTGGAAGCGCTCCCCTCCGGCCCGCCTCACTCCGAACGGGCGAGCGGCATCCACGGCTGCCATCCCCGCTTGGCCGCGACCCTTCTCCCAAGAGGCCAGCAGCCGTCAGGGCCTTCGAGAGCAGCCGGTACTGCCGGCAGACCAAGGCCCCGTCGGACGGCTGGCCTGCTCTGTCGTGGACGAGGACTCGCCCTGCCTCCAGGCCGGCGACTTGCGGCCAACCCGGCGTTCCTGCGCCCGGCCACCTCAGGTGAGTGATTCCCCACTTGCTCGCACGGGACGGTCCCCAGCAGGATCGGCGCGACACTCCAACCTCCCCCCATTGCCCTTTGGAACCCAAATGGCCGGCAGACCTCACCCGCGGAACCGCCGCACCCCAGACTCTCCCGAGCTCGTCTTGGCCTCCACCTCGTCCTTCCGCCGGGCCATGCTGGAGGCGGCGGGCCTCCCCTTCCGCGCCATTGCGCCCGAGGTGGACGAGTCCGCGCCCGCGAACGCCAGCCCTCGACGCCTCGCACGCGTCTTGGCTCTGGCAAAGGCGCAGGCCGTCTCCCGGCGCTTCCCCGAGGCGCTGGTCATCGGGGCCGATCAGACCTCGGAGGTGGAGGGTCGGCTGCTGCGCAAGCCTCGGTCCCGCGCCGAGGCGCGCCGTCAACTGCGGATGCTTTCCGGACGAGCACACCGCCTTCATAGCGCCGTGGCGCTGGTGCGCCAGAAACCGCCCCTGTCCAGGGTCGAGGTCGAGACCGCGAGGCTGACCTTGCGCCACCTCTCCTCTACCCAACTCGAGGCCTATCTCGACACCGGCGAATGGGAGGGCTGCGTCGGTGGATACCGGATCGAAGGCCGGGGCATCCAGCTCATGGCCGCGGTGCACGGGCACTACCACACCATCGTCGGCCTGCCTCTCATCCGCCTGCTCTGCATGCTCGTGGCGGCGGGGTTTCCTCTGCTTCAAGAATGCCCGGACGCTCGGCCCTCCCGGCGCGCCGGAACCAAGCCATAGACGTCCTGGGGTCCTGCGACGGTCCACCCTCCGTTCCTGGCGAGGGCCGGTGCGCGCACACGTCGAGGCGGCGGGCGACGCCGCTTTCCGGTCGAACGGACTCCGCGCATTCTTCCGGGGGTGGCGAGGGTCCGATGGCGACGTACGCCGTGGGCGACATCCAGGGCTGCATGAAGGCGGTCGAAAGGCTCCTGAAGAAGGTGTGCTTCGACCCCCGCCGCGACAGGATTTGGCTCGCCGGAGACCTGGTCAACCGCGGCCCCGACTCGCTGGGAGTCTTGCGCTGGGCCCGGTCGCTCGGTGATCGCGCGGTGGTGGTCCTGGGCAATCACGACCTGCACTTGCTGGCGGTCGCTCACGCCGGAGCCCCGGCGAAGCGCAGGGACACGCTGGCTCCCATCCTCGAAGCGCCGGATCGCGACGAGTTGCTCGGCTGGCTGCGCCGCCAGAAGCTGCTGCACCGGGAGGACCGCTACGCGATGGTCCACGCGGGCTTGCTTCCAGGCTGGTCCGTGGCGCAGGCGCTCGAACTCGCGCGCGAGCTGGAGGACGCCCTCGCCGGCCCCCATGCCGGGGGCGTCTTCGAGCGGATGTATGGCGACGAGCCCCGGAGTTGGCGCGACGGTCTCCGGGGCCCCGATCGGCGGCGGGTCGTCATCAATGCCCTGACGCGCATGCGCATGCTGACTCGCCGCGGCGAGATGGACCTCGGCTACTCGGGGTCCCTTGCGGACGCGCCGCCGGGGCTGATTCCGTGGTTCGACTTTCCGGGGCGCAAGAGCCGTCGGACAACTCTGATCTGTGGGCACTGGGCGGCACTGGGGCTGGTCATGCGCCAGGACCTCCTGGCCCTCGACTCGGGCTGCGCCTGGGGCCGTCAGCTGACGGCCGTGCGGCTGGAAGACCATGCGGTGTTCCAGGTGCGCTGCCCCGGCCTCGGATGAGGCGTCTCTAATCCCAAACCTGTGCCAGATCAGCCCGCTACACTGCCCTAGAGAACGGGTTGCGTCTTCGCTTGGCAGCGTCATACCCTCGACGCGGCGAGGGCCAATGGCATGTCATCGATGGCGTTTGTGATCCGGCGCGGCGTGTGGCTCTGGCCCCCCCTGCTTCTCTGCTTAGCCGCTCTACCGGCTGCAGCGGAGGATCTCCCTGAGCCTGCGGCCGACCCTGGCCTCTTTGTCGTGACCCAGCCGAGCCCTTCCGTCGCGACGTCCTGGGCGTGCACGAAGCGCACGCTCGCCAGTGGCGAAGACTGCGTCTTCGAAGGGGCTGCGCGCCCGTCAGCGCCCGACCAGCAGCGGCGCAGGAACGTTGCCTCTGCGACCGCGATGGGCCCGAGCCTGTGCCACGGTGCCTCGGTGCCGGACCAGACGCGCGGCCCCATTCCCGAGCTCAGGGAGCTGTGCCTGAAGGACTTCAACAAGGCCGCGGCCGAATGTGACCTGCAGGGAGCGGCAGTGCTCCTCGATGCCAAGGGGCGATTCACCTTGGAGAGCAAGCCCTGCTACCACGCTCTCGGAGAGGTCCTGCGCAACGTCGCTCGCATGTCCGCCACCTCGGCACCGTGCTGCCGCTGCGCCGTGGTCAACAGGTGCATCTCTTCGGCCCATGCCTGCTTCCGCTACCTTGCCGAGGACCCCCCCGTCCTTCCGCGCTGCGCTCCGACCGATTGCTTCCATGACTGCCATGCGCTGCTCCCCCAGGCCAAGCGCGCGCCCCAGAAAGCACCTGCCAGCGAAGCGGCCTCCGACCCCGAAAGGCTGCTCGAGGCGCCCATTCTCGCCCCCGGCAGCCAGAGCCCCTCCGTCTATCCTCCCCACCAGGGCCCCATCCACGGGGGCACGCGCCCCCTCGTTGAGGAGGCGTCTCCATGAAATGGCCGCTCTTCCTTCTCGCAATGCTGCTATCCGCCTGCGCTTCCCCGGGGCTCCGAGACCGGACCATCCCCGACGAGCCACCCGCCAGCGAGCCGGCGCCTGCAGCTCAGGCCCCGCCGGCTCCCAGAGCGTTCAATCCCAAGGCGTTTGCGGCAGGCTTCACTCGTTTGGCTGACTGCGAGCAGGCTGCTCGTGACTTGCAGCCCAAGGGCCCCGAGCAGGCATGGGCAGTCCTACGCGAATGCGTCTCGCGCGGCTTCGTCAATCTCAAGCGGGTCACGGATGGGGGCTGGGAGTCCGACCTGGGTTCCCGGAAGGACGCCTCCCTGCTCCTCGCCAGGATGATTGCCGCCCGGGGTGGGGAGCTGGAGAGCGACCTCGCCGTCCTGCGCGCCCGGCGTATCCCCATCTTCTCCCTCGCGTCCGCGATGGAGCAGCCGAAGACCTACTCCGGGCGCCTGGTGTTGGTCCGCGCGAGGATCGCCGAGATGAAGGAGGAGAGCGGCCGGCCGACCGTCCTGATCTCCGAGACCGGCTTGGGCGGCGTCTCCTCGGAGGTCATGACGGGCTCTTCCACCTGGAAGTCGAGCGGGAATTCCAATGGACGCGGCGCCCCCAACAACTCGCGTTGGGAGTCGGAGTACGCCTCCTACGAGACACGCCACGACAACGCGGTCCAGGAAACCGGCCGGGAGGCCCTGCTGCGCCTCTCCAAAGCCGACCCCTTCCTTGCCCCGGGCAAGGAGTTCATCGTGCTCGCCCGCTTCGAAGGAGTGCGCACCTCCGGCAGCGCAGAGGACGCCGAGCTCTCGAAGGTGGCGCAGCTGGGCGCGATCGTCTATTTCGAGCCCGCCGCTCTCGTCATCGAATAGAGGACCTCGCATGTCCCGCTTCGCCACTCTGGATGTCGGCACCAACACCGTCCTCCTGCTGGTCGCCGAAGCTCGCGCGGGTCGCTTCGTCCCGGTCGTCGAGAGGATGGAGATCACCCGGCTGGGACGCGGCGTGGACCGCTCGGGCAGGTTGGCCGAGGACGCCATCGAGGAGACCGTCCTCGCCGTCGCCCGCTTCGCCGCCGAGGCCCGCGCCCTGGGCGCTCAGGACATCGCCTGCGTCGCCACCAGCGCCGCCCGCGACGCCGCCAATGGCTCCGTGTTCCTAGAGCGCGTGAGGCGCCAGGCGGGTCTCACCGCGGAGATCATCCCCGGGGAGCTCGAGGCGCGCCTCTCCTTCGAGGCCGCCACCCGTGACCTGGGCGATTCCATCCCCAGGGTGGTCCTCGACATCGGCGGAGGCTCGACCGAGCTCGTCTACGGCGAGCGGGGGCAGGTCACCTTCAAGCACAGCTTCGATCTGGGCTCGGTGCGCCTGACGGAGCGCTTCGTCCGGTCCGACCCCCCGCATCGTGAAGAGCGCGAGTCGATGCGTCGTGAGCTTGACCGGGCCTTCGCCCAGCTACCGCCACCGCCTGCCGGCTTCACCCTGGTCGGCGTCGCAGGCACCGTCACCACGGTCTGCGCGGTGGCCCGGGGCATCGACCCGTACGACGCCGAGCGCGTCCACCTCGCGCGTCTGGGGGCCGAGGAGGTCCGCCACGAGGTCGAGCGCTACTTCTCCCTCGACTTGGCGGCCCGTCGCGCCCTCAAGGGAATGCCCGCGAAGCGCGCCGACGTCATCGCCGCCGGCAGCCTCATCCTCGAACGGGTCTTGACGCGCCTGGGGGCGGCTGAGGTCGTGGTCAGCGACCGCGGCATCCGCTGGGGCCTGCTCTACCACCGGTTCGGGCACGCCTTGGCGCCCTAGCGACCATTGGTCAGGGCCAGGAGCTGCGACCACGTGCGCGGCCAACCGTGCGATGATGCGTCCCCCTTCCGACTTCAGGAGGTTCGCCATGGCCGACCAGAACGCCAATCCCGCCGAGGACATCCAGAAGGAGCTCGAGCGCCTGCGCGCCGAGAACGAGGCCCTCAAGAAGCGCAGCGCCAAGGGCCTGTCGATGAAGGTGAGCGAGAAGGGGGCTGTCTCCGTCTATGGCCTGGGGCGCTTCCCGGTGACGCTCTACAAGGAGCAGTGGGTGCGGCTGCTGGAGATGGCCGAGGACATCCGCGCCTTCATCCGCGAAAACGAGGCGCTGCTCAAGAAGAAGGAAGCCAAGGCCGAAGCAGCACCCGAGTAACCGCGCTGCTCCGCCATCCGGTTGCCGAGCACTGCCTCAGAAGAGTCCGATGCTGAAGTGCAGGACTCCCACGGCCTCGTTGAGCGTACGATCCGGGGCAAGATTGATCCCCCCGTCCAGCGCCAAGGGACCGATGGGCGTCACCAGACGCAACCCGACACCTGTGGCATATCGCAGCCGCAGCGGATCGAACTGGGACTGGTCGAGCCACAGGTTTCCGGCATCGAAGAAGACCGCGCCTTCGAGACTGCTGTAGACGGGGAAGCGCACCTCGGCTCGACCGAGAAGGAAGAGCTCACCCCCTTCGGAGAGCAGCGTCTCGCCGCGGCGCACCAGCTCGGCCTTGGGATCGCACCCGGTCTTGTTCAGAATCGCGTCGCACTGCGCGACCTTCTCGCGCAGCCCCTGGCGCTGATCCTCGGCGACCATGCCGTCATCGAAGAAGCCGCGCATGCTGTTGGCGCCGCCCAGGAAGAAGCGCTTGGGCATGATGGTCTCGGAGGTGAGAGCGAGAGGGAAGACCTTGCCCCCTTTGAGCGACAGAGCCAGCACCGCGCGCCGAGGTAACGGGATGTAGCCGCTCGCCTGAGCAGTCGCCTTGATGAACAGCGAGCTCGGCTCGCGGGTACCACCGCCCTCCGCCTCCAGCGCTCCCCCGAGCGACTGCACAAACTCCGTGGTGGCGCTCAGGTGTGCGCCACGGTGGGGGTTGGCGGGGTCATCGCGCCAGTCGATGCTCACGCTCGGACGCAAGGAGTGCAGGTAGATCTGGCCTGGAGCGAAGCGCAGCCGCTCGATGTCGGAGCGGGACAGACCTACCGTCGAGGCCTCCGATTTCTTCAACACCTCGTCATATTCAATCTCGTAGGCGATGGTCGCGGAGACACCGTGCGGCCCGGCGAGATCCGCCCCGAGGATCGCGGCCGTGCGCTCGAAGTTGTAGGACGGCCGGTTGAGGAACTCGTGGACCAGGTCGACCCGCACCCCGGCCTCGATGGGCAGCAGCGCCAGCACCCGCGGATACTGCAGACTCAGATTCAGGTGCCTTCCGAGCGCGTTGAAGCCGTCCTCCAAGGGCTTGCCCAAGGCGAGCTTGGGAACGTTCAGGTTGACGTAGTTGAACTTGAAGCGGGCAGACCCCTGCAGCGCGCGGCCCGCGAGGTTGGACTTGGTGTACTCGAGCGCCAACCGTGGACCGTCTGCGAAGGAGTAGCCACCGGAGAGGGTTACGCTCTGGGTCGAGCGCTCCTCCACTGTCACGAACACGTCCTTGACCTCCTCAGGAAGCTCGGGCGTGTTCATGCGCAGGGCCACCGTGCGGAAGATGCCGACTCGCATCAGGTTGCGCTGGCTCTGGGCCATCTGCTCTGCGTCGAGCAGCCCCCCCTCTTCCAGCGCCAGGGCCCCGCGCACCACCGACTCATGGGTGCGGTTCAATCCTTGCACTACGATCCGTCCCACCCGCACCCTGGGCCCAGCCCAGACGCGGAAGGACACCTTGGCCTCGGTCCGGTCGGCGCTGAAACGCTCCTCGTCCTCCACCTTGGCAAACACGTGGCCTTCGCGTCCCAGGGCTCGCTGGATGGCCTGGCGCGAGGTCTCCACCTCGAGCGAGTTAAGGGGGCGTCCGCGCTTCACGGAGACCGCGGTCGCTCGCAGCTTGTCGCCGGCCGGTGCACCGAGGACCGCCACATCGGAAACGATGGTCTGAGGCCCCTCGTGTACTCGCAGCTGCACCCGCGCTTCCCGCCGCATTTCGTCGCGCTCTATGAGGGGCGGGTCAGCGTGGGCGGACAGGTAACCGTCGGCGCGATAGAGATCGACGATGCGATCGAGCGCCTGCCGATAGGCGGGCTCGTACCAGACGGATTTCGGCAAGGTATGAAAGCGCGCGCGGGTGCCGGGCGGTCCTCCAGCGAAGACCTCATTGGGCTTTCCCCGCTCCTGCGTCCCCTCTCCGGCCGCCTCCAGCAGCGATTCGTCGAGGCGCTCCTGCAGAAACCGCGAGGCGAAATGGGAGTTTCCCTCGAACGCCACTGCCACCACCCGCAGCGGAGCCCCCTCGGAGATGTAGAAGACCAGGAAGCTGCGCCTGCGATCGCTCGCGCGCACCTCTCGCGCTACGACCTTGGCGTCGGCGAATCCGGAGAGGCGATAGTACGAGGTCAGGCGGTCCTGCAGCCCCGCGAGCAGCGCCTCGTCGAGCGTCTCCTCCGGGTCGTAGGCGAGCACTGCGAGGAGCTCGGCCTCGTCCAGAGCGTCGTTGCCCTTGAATCGGAGCTCCACCGCCGGCCCGGCGGTGATGGGAAGCCGCAGCGTGGCCCGGCCTCCCTCCTCCGAGATCTGGGGCGTCCCGAAGCGGGCCCGGTAGTGGGCCTCTGCCCGGTAGCGGGCTTTCAGCGCGGCGAAGCCGCTGTCGAGCCGGTCGAGATCGAGCACGTCGCCGGGCTTCATCCCCAACGTGCGAAGCATCTCCTCCACCGGCAGCTGAGGATCCCCAGCCACATGGACGGCCTCGAGCCGCGATGGGGCTCCTTCCCTGATCTGGAAGGAGAGGACCGTCTCCCCCAGCTCGCCTCTGAGGAGTTGGTGGCCGATGCGAGCCCGGGTGTAGCCGATGCGCCGGTAGACCTCCCGGAGGCGTCCGGCGAGCCGATCGACGAACTCGGGGTAGTACTCGGGCTGCCCGTCCGTGAGAGCAAGGGCCTTGCGCAGCGCGGTCTCGGGGAGGACCTTGTTGCCCTCGAAGTCCACCCGGCCCACGAAGGTGCGCGTGTCGGCCTCGATCACCAGCGAAAGCCTCCCGTCGCCCTCCTTCGTGGCGGTGACGGAGATGTCCACGAAGCGTCCCGTCCCATACAGGCGCTCGAGCGTGCGTCGCACCTCCCGCTTGAGCAGGGGCGATCCCGGCCGCAGCGTGATGAGGGGCTCCAGCCCCGAAGCGTCTGCTCCCTTGGACAGGTGCAGCTCGACCGACCCGACGATGGGCGGCTCTGATGCCGGAAGGACCACCCCCGCGCTCTCCCAGGCAGGGTCAGCGCCATCGGCACCTGGGCGGTTGGACTCGCCAGCCGCGGCTTCCCGTTCGGCGAGGACGAGCCCGCCCGCGGCGGCCTGTCCTGGAAGGACAACCCACAGCCACAGCACGACCACAGAAGGCGCTATTCGAATTCCCACCGAAGCTTGAGATCGAGCCCGAGGTCGCCGAGCGAGCTCTCGCTCGACTCGTTGTCCCACTGCGCCTGGGCGGACATGTGTTCGTTGAACCGGTACTCGGCCTGTGCCCTCCGTCCCTTACCGGATATCACAGGCTGGGAAAGGCGCAGCTTCAGTGAGTCCGTGATGAACTTGGACTCCAGCTGGGCGGTCGGCTCCACCATCCCGCTCATGTCGGAGTACTGGGTGGAGATGTGGACGTTGAAGTCCCGCAGGATGGTGTTCTTGGGCACGAACTTCTTGAACTGCTTGTCGAGCCCCGCAATGTTCATGAGCGTCTCGCCCATCAGCCCCGCCCCTGCCGCGCCGGTGTAGGCGCCCTGGTCGCGGCTGGTGACCCCGAGGGTCAGGAGGGCGAAGACGTCCGAAGGATTCAGCTCGGGCTCGCTGGTCAACGTGACCTCAGGGTCCTCTACCGGGCCCGAGGCACGCAAGTGAACCTTGTAGTCGCGCACCTGGGCCTCGGCATGGACGTCCACCGAGGCGGCGATCTTCTCGCGTTCGGTGAAGTTGACGGCCCCGCTCGAGATCCAGAACTCGTTGCCGCGGAAGTAGCCCCGTCCACCTTCCTCGGCCTCCAGCGTGCCCTGTAGACCGGTGTGCACGTTGGTGCCAACCACCTTCAGGTCGCCTGCGAGGCTCAGCTTGAGGAAGTTGTTGTCGATGCGCGCTCCTCCGCCTCCTTTCACGCTCACGTCGAGGTCGTAGCGCAGCCACTCCTCCCGCTTCTCGAAGCTCTTGGCGTCCACCCGCCGGTGTCGGGCGTTGGAGAGAATGGCGTCGAGGTCGAACTCCTCGGCATAGCGCAGCCTCACCAGGTCGATCTTGCCAGCGAGGACGGCGTTGGAGAGAGGGCCGACGAACTTGAGCTCGCCCGAGAAGGTACTGGGAACGGTCTCGGGATAGCGCACCTGCACTTCGTCGAGCTGCATCGAAAGGTCGAATCGGTGAGGCACGAAGTCCTTGAGCTCGATGTCACCTCGGGCCTGCACCTGGCCGCCGTTGACGGTTCCCTCCACGTCGCTGAGGAAGAGCCTCTTCTGGCTGAACTCGAGCTTCCCGCGCACGTCCCGAGCACCGACCGCCGCCGGCCAGCCTCGGACCGTGAAACGCCCACTCTCAAAGGAGGCCGCCCCCACCACCTCGGGCCTGCTCGGCGGGCCCGAGACCGTGGCCGAGAGCTGCACCTTACCCGCCGCCTGGTCGACCCAAGGCAGCAGCAGCTCGAAGAGCTTCGCGTCGAAAGAGCCGTCCAGGGAGACATCGAGGTCGCCGTCCAGCACACCGAACGCACTCAGCCGCATCCCCGCCGGGCCCTTCACGATCGCGCTCTTGAGCTCGACCAGCCCTCCGCGGAACGAGAGCGCCACGGCCCCTTCATTGGTCAACCGCCACTCGCCCTTGGCTGCGCTCACCTTGGGAATCCAGATGTCCCCGCGCGTCTCCCAATAGCGTGTGATCGCTCCCGTCGCCAGCAACTCTCCGGAGAGCGCGCCCGTGAGCCCCTCGACGTCCGGGAAATAGTGGCCAAGGTCGGTCGTGTGCGCGCTCACGCCCATGGCGAAGGGCATCTCCCCTTCGAAGACAAGCCGCCCATCGAGCAGCAGGTCCGTCCCCACCGGCCCCCGCAGCGAAACCGTGGTGCGGTCCATCTTGAGGTCGAGGGTCCCACCCCCCAGCCCCACTCCGAATGCGGCGAGGTTCTGGGCCACCACCGTCCCCTCGGCGCGCGCGTGCTCGGTCGGGCCGAAGAAGCGAATGTTGGCCGACAGGGTCCCGCGCGCTCCCAGATGCTCGCCGCCCGGCTTGGCCAGCTCCTCGGCCACCAGCAAGGGAGCATCGAGCTCGAGGTCGATGCCCTGCTCGAAGTCGACCTTGCCCGCGAAGTGAAGCTTTCCGCACGGCCCCTCGAGCTCGATGGGCTCGAGCAGGATGCGCTGGCCATCCTCGGCGCGAAAGACCAATCGACCCGACCCGAGGTGGCGATCGAGCCACACCATGTCCTCGATCCGGGTTTCGACCCGCGCTCGAGCCGCCAGGACGGGCCCCTCGATGCTGGCGCTCCCTGTGAGGCGTGCATCCGACCGCCCTCGCAGCGGCTCGAACACCCAGTGCACGTCGCCCAGGATGTCGACCAGATCGGCCAGGCGGGCCCCCTCGAAGCTCCCGGTGGCCTTCACCCGGGGCTCGTGGCCCCCCAGGTCGAACGTGCCGTCGGCGTGGAAGCGCGAAAGCCCCTTGGCGGCCACCACCTCGTGAAAACCGAGCCTCGAGCCACGCAGGACGATCCTCGCCTCGGTGGTCCCCAGGGGCATCTTGAAGAAGCGGAACTCGCGGATCGTCGCCTGCCCGTCGATGCGGGGGACGCCGTCGATCACCTTGATCGAGCAGCGCCCTTTCACCTTGCCATCCACGGAAAGGCCGATGACGTGCTGCAGGTCGGCCAGGTCCACCTCGTCCGGGATGGCGTCGATGAGGAAGCCCTTCTGGGGATCGAAGTTGAGCGTGACGTCCGCCTCCACGTTGCTGCCACGGGGCGTGCGCACTCGGCCTTTGAGGAGTCGAACGCGCTCGGTGTTCACGTCGAGCACGAGCTCGACATGGGCCTGCTCGAGGTCCAGGACGTGGAAGGGGTCAGGGAGGTCCCATCCGCCGGAATAGACGTGGAAGTCCTTCACGTCCACGCTCGCCGGCCCGCTCAGATGGAAGGGCAGGAGCTCACCAGTGACATCCACGCGGCCACTCCCGCGGAAGTCGACCCAGGCGTGATCCAGGCCCAGCTTGTCCAGCAGCCGGGCAAAAGGCAGGTTCTCCAGGTCGGCGCCAGCAGCGAACGGGAAGCTCTTGCTCAGACCGAGCTTTCCCGCGACCTGCACCCGGCCCTCTCCCACCGCGAGATCGAGCTTGTCGATCTTCGCCTCCCCGTCCTCGACCCGCGCCTCGAGGAAGGCGTCTCCCACGTCCAGGCCCGCCACCTCGGCCCGCGCCAGGGTGACCTCGAGCTCCAGGCGAGGGTCGCTCAGCGTGCCCTCCACTCGGTTCAGGTTCACGAGCGCGGTGCCGGACATGGCCGGCGCCTGCGGCCCGAGGATCGCCGAGACCAGGTCCAGCGGGAGGCGCAACGACGCCTCCAGGGCGAGACTGGGCTCGCACAGGCTCTCCACGTCACCCTGAGCGAACAGCGCGAGCTCACCGGCGGCGACCTCGAGGTGGTTGAGGGTGAGCCGTTGACGGTCCAGGTCGAGCGTGCTGGAGAAACGCATCCGCGAGAGCGGAACCTCGACCCGTCCGGTGGCGACCTTTCCGCGGGGAACGGACAACCGGACAGAGTAGGCATGTCGCCCCAGGCGGAGGTCGAGATCCACCTCGTCGAGGTCGAGGGTCCGTCCTCCCGGGCCAACCAGGTGGACCTCCGCTCCATTGACGGCCAACGTGTCCACCTCGATGCGAGCCATCTCATTGAGCCAGCACCCCTCGGTCGACGCCGCCCCGCCCAGCTCAAGGCGCGAGAGGTCTGCCCGGATGCGAGGGCGCTCGGCTTCTACTCGCTCGAGGCGTATCCGGCCCGTCAACAGCTCGAGCACCCGCAGCTGAGCCAAGAGCCGATCGGCGGCGAACAGCGGCTCAGTGGCACCCCGGGGCGTCGCGCTGAACCCGCGAATCTCCACCCCTCCGCTAACCGGGTCGATCCTGCAGCTCGAGAGAGATACCTCCATCCCCAGCAGCTCGGGCAGGCGAGCGCGAGCGCTTGCGCAGGCCCTTTCTCCCGCCCATTCGGTGCGCAGCACTGCGGCCGCCATCGCGGTCAGGGCCACGAACACGAGCACCAGGGTGCGACCGAAGTGGCGCCTCATCTACCTCGCCGCCCTGCCGGCCCCCAGGGCTCGGCCTCCAGGACCGTCACGTCCGCTTGAGCCCCTCGAGGAAACGGTCAATCTCGGCGAGGTCGACCTTGGCCTCGATAGGCTTGGCAGGCGAGGGGGGGTACAGACCCGCGCGCTCACGCGCCGCACGCGCCTCAGCCTCGGCACCGGTGCTTACCAGGCCCAGGTCGTGGGCCACCCGCGCGATCAACGGCCGGTCGACCACCTCCTGTCGAGCGACATAGGCCTCGAAGAGAGCGTTGTCACACAAGGTATTGATGACCCGTGGCGTGCCACCGGAGCAGCGGTGGATCTCCTGAACGGCCTCGGGCGTGAAGGGGTTGCGCGGCGCTCCCGCCAGTCGCAGCCGGTGCTTGACGTAGGCCTCCGAGGAGTCTGTGGAGAAGGGCTCGAGGCGGTAGCGCAGCGAGACCCGCTGCGCGAGCGGCGGATCGAGCTTGAGGTTCTGCTCGATCTCCGGGAGGCCGAAGAAGACGAAGGAGATGAGCTTGCGCTCGGGAACCTCCAGATTCAGCAGCCCACGGAACTCCTCCATGATCTCCCGGGTTTGCAGCATCTGAGCTTCATCGATGAGGACCACGGCCTTCTTGCCCTGCTCGTAGATCTGCAGGAGCCGCTGGTAGAGCTGGGAGAGCAGGGCCAGCTTCTCCTCTGCCGGACTCTCCACTCCCATCTGCAGCGCGATACGCTTCAGGAGCCAGTTGGCGGTGATGCCGCTGTGGATGATGACCAGCAACGCCGCCTCGTACTCTTGTTCGGGCAGCGAGTCGAGCATCCGGCGTGCGAGGGTGGTCTTGCCCGCCCCGATGTCGCCTACCAGCACCGCGAGCCCCTTCATGTACGAAGCCGCGTGCATCAGCCGCGTGAGCGCCTGCACGTGCTGCACGCTGTTGTAATAGAAGCGGCTGACCGGGGCGTTGGAAAAGGGCTCCTGTGCGAGGCCGAAGTGCTCGAGGTAGGTCATGGCCTTCTAGCGCTCACAGGTACCCAATCTTCCGTGCCTTCTTGCCGCCCTTGGGATCGGGCGGCTCCCTTGGCGCAGTCGGCTCCCCTGGCCCCGCGGCGTCGTCGGGCCTCCTGCCGTCGACCCTGGCGGCCCCGGACGAGCCGTTGGTGGGTACCTTGAGCGCCTTGAGAGCAGGCTCGGTACGCTCGGCCTCGGCCCCCGAGTCGATCAGCCGCGTGATGGCCTCTCCGACATTGCGGAAAGAGGAGTCCAGGCTCTGAACCTTCTGGAAGTGGTGCAGCGACTCGCCCGCTCGGCCCATCCTCTCCAGCGTCAGCGCCAGCTCAAAATGCACGGCTTTGGAGATGTCAGGGGTTGCCTGGGGCAGCGTCAAGGCGCGCTCGAAGGCCTCGACCGACTCCGCCCACTCCGAGCGCTCCGCCCGGCACAGCCCGACCATCGCCAACGCCTCATTCTCCTTCTTCTTGCCCGTTGCTGCCGCCGACGCCTGCTCGAACTCGCCGATGGCGTCCTCGAGCAGCCCCATCTCCTTGTAGGCGATGCCCAGGTCGTAGTGGGTCTCCACGTCCTCGGGCTTCACCACTTTCTTGAGCCCCTTCTTGAACTCGCCAAAGACGTCCTCGACCGAGACCTGGAAGTCGTCGGTTGCTGGAATGGCGGGCTCGTCCTCCAGCGCTCCCAGATCCTCCTTGGCGAGCTCGCTGGCCAGGTCGAAAGCGCCGTCGGTGGCCGCCGGCTCTTCAGGCAAGGGCTGCTCGTCGGTCGTGCGCGAGGCGCCGCTTTCCGCCTCCTCGAGCCTGCCCAACAGCTCCTTGGCCCGCTGGGACGAGGGGTAGGCCAGCAGAACCGTCTCGACGATCTCCCGCGCCTCCTCGAGCATGCCTTGCTCGATGAAGAACGAGGCCTCGTCGAGCTCGTCGCCTGCAGGCTCCTCTGCGACCGGAGGCTCCAGCGGCTCAGGTTCTGGACTCGGAAGGTTCTCCGGCTCCACGACGGAGGCGGGAACGACCGGCTTCGCCTCGGTCCGCTTCTGCACGAGCGCTTGGGCCAGCACCTCGTTGGCGCTGCGCAGATTGGGCTGCGTCAGAGAAGAGGAGGTTTTCTCGCCGACCGCCGGCATCCGCCCCAGCTGGAGCGCGGGCAGGACCGAGGTCGGCTCGTCTTCAAAGCCATCGCCGAGGACCTGCGGTCCTGCAGGAGGAGCCCGGCCTAGCCCAGCGTCGGCTTGCGCCGTCTCCCCATCCTGCACCAGCCGCGGCAATGGGGCGACGCGCGTCGCTTCGTCGTGGCGGTTTGCCTCCGGTCGCGCCCAAGCCTGGGCACCTGGAGAGACCCTCAAGGGCTTGGTCGGCCGCAGCTCGAGCTCGCCACCGCCCAAGGCACCCGGGCCCTCGAGCGGATCGCCAAGACCGGCAAGCCCGTGGGGCTCCGCCGGTGCGAGATCCACCGGCTCCTCGAATTGCGTTTCGAACTCAGAGGGGGCGGGCCCGACCAGGTCGTCGGGTTCGTTGAAGACGATCGCTTCGGGCTCCTCGAGCAGCTCCTGATCGAGTGGTGCGACGAACGGCGCCTCGAGGTCGAGGCTGGTCGGTTCAACGAGAGGCTCGGCCTCCGGCTCGAGCAGAGAGTTCTCGGCCGAGCTCAGGGCCAGCTCATCGTCCTCCTGGGGGGCAACGACGAACTCCTCGTCGAGGTGCGGCTCGGCGACGAGTTCCTGCGCCTCCACCGAAGCCGCCAGGGACTCGGCAGCAGCGGCGAGTGCGTCGTCATCGACGTCCTCGGACAGCGACCCGACCGACACCGGTTCGTGGGCCACGAGGTCTTCGGCCACTATCTCGGGCTCGGGCGCCACCTCGATGGCCTCGTCAGCGGCCTCCACGAGGATGGCGTCCTCCTCGATCTCGGCCACTTCCTCCGCCGAGGCCAACCCCCCCACGGCGTTGAGGAAGTCGGGAATCGCCGGGTGCGAGGGTTCCTTCTCACAGAGCTTCTGGAGGCCTGCCCGCGCTCGGTCCAGGTCTCCCTTGCCGATGCACAGCTGCACTACCTTGACGAGGCTCCCGAGGGCCGCCTGCGCGTTGCCCGTGTTGAAGAACAGGTCGGCGGCCTTCTCATGCGCATCGACCGACGAAGGATCAATGGCGAAGACCTTCTTCAGGTGCTCGATCGCCTTCTCGTGCAGCCCGTACTTGACGTAGACGTCGGTCTCCGTCAACAGCCTCGGGATCTGCTCGGCCGATGGCCGCGGAGCCGCTGGCTGCGCTCGAGCAGGCGCCACAGCTGGCTGCGGTGCAACCGTGACCGGGGGCACAATGGGCACAGGCGCGGCTTGGGGCATGCGCGCCCGGGCGTCCGGGTCGTCAGGAACAAGGTCCTGGATCTTCTTCCAGACCTCACGCTCATCGTCGACCCGGTCCTGCTCGGCATAGATCTTGGCGAGTTCCTTGTAGACGGAGACCGTCTTGGAGAGCTGTCCCAGGTCCTTGAAGGCCTGGGCCAGCATGTTCAAGGTCTCGACGTCCTTTGGGTCTGCCTTGAAGCAGAGCTGCAGCTTGGCCAGAGCGCGCTTGGTGTCCTGCTTGGTGAGGTAGATATTGGCGAGCTCGCGGGTGAGCTCCACGTTGTTGGCGTCGAGGAAAACCAGGCGCTCGGCGACCTTGATGTAGTCGTCGACCCGATTGTTGCGTTTGAGGTACTCGGCTGCGCGGCTGAACTCGGCGATGGCGTCGCCGTTCATCCCCTCGCGTGCGTAGAGCTCGGCGAGCTTGATCCGGCTGGCGATGTTGTCCGGGTCGAGGTCCACCATCTTGCGCAGGGTGTCCAGGCTCGCCCGGAGGTTTCCACTCTTCTCGTAGTGGTTGGCGACGAGCTGGTACTGCGCCATCGCATCGCTCATCAGCCACATCTGCTGATGGATCTCTGCGAGCTTGAGGTTCACCTCGATCAGGGTGGGGTTGAGCTTGAGGACCTGCTTGTAGACGGCGACCGCCTTGAGGAAGAAGCCATCTGCGGCATAGCTCTCGGCGACCTTGAGGAAGCAGTCGGCCGCAAGAAGGTTGTCGCCCTTCTTCTGGTGGAGCTCCCCCAACTTCTGCTGGATGCGCGCGTCCTTGGGATCGACCTCAAGGAGCTTCTGGTACTCCTTGATTGCCTTGTCGTATTGGCCCTTCTGGACGAACTTCGTCGCGGCCTCGATGATCTTGTTCTTGTCGATCGCCACGATGCAGGGCCGCTCGCAGTGCGCCGCGCTGCTCGCCATCGGGCGCAGCAGCGACCAGGGATCCCGTAGGCCCGCCGTGGGCCGGGAGCCCTGTCATAGGGCGCGGGGAGATCAGGTTAGCCACAAGCTCGGCGCGCCGTCAAGAATCGGCGCGGGCAAAAAAACCCTCACCGCCTGAGGACTTAGGCGACTGCTGACCCACCAGAGCGACCTCGAGGGGCGCTCTCGGAAGGCAGGTCCATGTGCGGTCAGGCCGTGGCGACCCGGGTGAGGTACTCCCCGGTCCGGGTATCGATGCGAACGATGTCGCCCTCGTTGATGAACAGAGGCACCGAGACCGTGTAGCCCGTCTCGAGCGAAGCCGGTTTCTGGGCGCCCGAGACGGTGTCTCCGCGCACGCCGGGATCGCACTTGGCCACCCTCAGCTCCACCGTATTGGGAGGAGTGACGCCGACCGGCTTGCCCTTGTAGAAGACGATGTAGACGGTGAGGTTCTCCTTCAGGAAGTTGCGGGCCTCGCCCAGCTGCTCCTTGGACAGGAACGTCTGGTCGTAGGTCTTGGCATCCATGAAGTAGAAGTCGTCGTTCTGGACGTAGAGGAACTGCATCTCCTTCTCCTCCACGTCGGCGCGAACGAACTTGTCGCCGGACTTGAAGGTCGGCTCGAGCATGCGCCCGGACAGGAGGCTGCGGATCTTGGTGCGTACGAAGGCCGAGCCCTTGCCCGGCTTGACGTGCTGGAAGTAGACGATCTCGAAGGGCTCGTTGTCGACCTCGATCTTGAGGCCGTTGCGGAATTCGCTGGTGTCGACCATGTCACCCATTGGCTTCTCGCTCCTCGCGAACAGGCCTCCCGCAATCGCAGGCGGGGGCTCTCGCACGTGGTTTGGTGGTGGGAGGCTCGCTACAGCTCCGCCTTGACCCGGGGAGCGGTCACCCGCAGGGCATACCGGCCTTTGCCGTAGTTGCCCTGAGGAGTGAGCGCCAGCACCAGGTAGTACTCGGAAGTGAGGACCCTGGCGATCGTGCAGAGCTTCTCGGTGGTGATCGCCACCTCGCTCACCGAGCCGGCCTCAAGAGCCGAGGCCGCTTCCTTGAGCTTGCTCAGGACGTGGCCGTACTCGATGAGCACGGCAGACAGGTCGACGCCCGGGTCCTTGGTCTGCTCGGTCTCGACCGCGATGCCGTCGAAGCCCATGATGCTGCAGGCGACCGAGCCTTCGACATCCTTGAGCATCTGTTCCAGGTGGGTGCGGAAAGACATGCCTCGCCTCGGGTGCCGAGCGGTCGGCGCGCCTCTGGGCGGTCCAGAGGCCTCGCGCCGCATTCATCCCGACGGCTTAGCTAGCCTGCCCTTGCGACCGAGTCAAGGTGCTACCAGCCGATCGCCACCGCGCTCAGAGCGCCGGGCCGCAGTAATAGTCGCTGTCCTGGCCGAAGAACAGGGTGCACTCGGGCGTCAGCATGTTCACCACATCGCCCGGCCGCTCGCACTCAGTCAGCCGCTCTCGCGCGTAGATGGTCAGGGGGAAGGTGTACTCTTCGGTCTCCAAAGCTCCGCCACTCGCAAGCACGCCTACGAACTTGATTCCTACCGCTGTCTGGATGGGGTCGGGACCCACGAAGGCGAGGAACTTCTCAACCGCGTCGGCTGTCAGGATATCGGTAAAGAGGTCGAAGTGCTCATCGACGGCGGCGACACCACTCAACGCCACCTGCTGGGCTGCGATCTTGGGGAAGCCGGCGCAACGAGCTCTGGTGTCGGCGCAGGAATAGGTGAGTTCCATCCGCTCGAACAAGAAGTCATTGCGCGACGCCGGATTGATCGTCGACGCGTTGCCGCCACTCCCGGTTTCGAGGTCGCTGGCATCGAGGCGGTTCGCCAAGCGCATCACCAGGACGTAGGAGTCCCTGAGCTCCAGGTTCACAGAGCCGGCGAGGATTTGCATGGCGCCGTCTTTGATGTCCTCGAGCTTGCACTCGTCATCGTAGGGCGGGGCATAGGTCCCGATGAGCTCGATGCTCGCTCGGTCTCCTACGCACCCCAGCAGCCCCAGGGTCAGCGCCGCACATAGGGTAAGCGTTCGCTTCATGGCGTACCTCGCGACCTCAAGCATGCGTCCAAGCTGTAGCAAGCCTTGCCTCACGGCGCGGCGGCCTCGTTCGCCACCACCATCTGGTTGCGGTTGACGATCCTAGGGGTGATGAAGACAAGCAGTTCCGTGCGCTTGTCCACGTCCCCCTTCTTCCGGAACAGGTAGCCCAGGATGGGGATCTTCGAGAGCACCGGCACGCCGGCGTCATTGACCGCTGTCTGGCGGGTGTAGATGCCGCCGATGACCGTGGTGTCCCCATCCTTGACGAGCACCTGGGTCTGGGCCTCCTTCTTGCTGATGGCGGGCTGACCGTTGGCACCGGTCAACGATGGATCGGGCTGGTTGTTGGTGGCGTGGATGTTCATCAGCACACTGCCGTCCGCGGTCACATGCGGGGTCACCTTGAGCTCGAGCTTGGCTTCGATGAACACCGTGTTGACGCCGTTGGCGGACACCTGGCTGAAGGGGATCGCGTAGCCCTGGCCGATGGTAGCCGGGGTGTTGTCCAAGGTCGTGACCTTGGGCGCGCTGATGGTCTTGAGCTGGCCGCTGCTCTCGAAGGCGGTCAAGCGCAGGTTGAGCATGGCCGCGCCGCCCGCGGAGCCGAACAGCATGCTCAGGCCACCGCCGCTCCCGATGCCCGTCGCTGCCGGGAGATTGACCGCCCAGGGAACCGACGACAGTGCCGCCGTCGCCGGGTTGCTGTCGTCGAGGCCTGAACCGTTGAGTCGCATGACGTTGGGGAAGGCCAGACCGGTTGCGTTGCCAGTGGTGGGACCGAAGGCGAGGCTGCCACCCCACTGCACGCCAACCTCGCGGGTCATGGTGGAGTTCATCTCCACGATGCGGCTCTCGATGAGCACCTGCGGGGTCTGGGTGTCGAGCTTGCGCACCAAGCCTTCGGCTCGCGCCAGGGCGTCGAGGGTGTCCTTGACGATGATCACGTTGGTACGCTGGTCGACGCTCATGCTACCGCGCTCGCTGAGCAGATCCTTGACCTTGGTGCTGATGTCGGCGGCGACGGCGTAGTTGACGGGGATGAGGCGGACCTTGAGCGGCTCCTGGTTCTTGATCGCCTTGGCGATGGCCTCTCGAACCTTGCGCTCCTCTTCGAGATCCTTGAGCGGCGCGACGCGGATGATGCTGCCGCTCTCCTCCATGCCCAGGCCCTTGGACTTGAGGATGATGTCCAAGGCCTGATCCCAAGGAACATTGCGCAGGCGGATCGTCACCTTGCCCTTGACGTCATCGGAGACGACCACGTTGCGCTTGGAGACCTCGGCGATGATGCGCAGCAGGTTGTGGATGTCGATCTCCTTGAACTCGAAGGAGACCCGGCGTCCGGTGTACTTGGGACGGCGCGCCGTACCGGCAGCGGCGTAGGCAGGCGTCTCGGCAGAGAAGCCGCTGGCCCGAGAAGCGAGGAGCGCCTCCTCCTCCACATCCAGTCGCTGGCCATCGATGACGACCTCGGCGCTGGTGGCCGCCTTGGCCTTCGCCCCGCTCGCGAACTCCCAAGAGAGCTGGCCGCCTTCGAAGACAACCTTGTCCTCGCTGCTCCCATCCAGACTGGCCACCACTTGCACGGTCTCCGACTGGCCCGGCGCGCTGAAGGAGCTGACCATCTTCACCGGCCCGCCAAAGGCTGAGGTATCGAGGCTGCGCTCGAGCCGCTTGGGCAGCACGGCCCCGGAGATCGTCAGAACAGCCGTGCGCGGATCCGGACGGGCGACGTGGTACTCGGTTCCCGGGGGCACCCCGATGACCACCCTGCCCTGGGCCTCGTCGCCCCGGAATGCTACATCGCGCACGCTCACGGCCTTGCCCTTCTTCTTGGCCGGTGCCGGCGCGGCGACCGCGACCGGTTCCTGCTTCTTCGGGGCCGCAAGCGCCACCGCTTCGCCTACCTTGGCACCCAGAGCGATCGTCAAGCCTGTACGGTCGCGGCTCACCTCGTATGCCGGCATGCGCTCACCCTTGCCGCCCTCGAGGACCACCCGGACCTTGCCGTCATGCTTGCCGCAGCGAACCTCTTTGAGCAACGGGCTTCCCACCTTCTGCGCCTTGAGGCCCTTTTCGAAGCCCAGCAGGTCGAGGGCCAGACGAGGAGGATCGCTCAGCTCGATCAGGTCGAAGGTGCCGATCTCGCCGTCAGCGGCGAGCCGCACCACCAACTGCCCATCCTTCTCGGTGAGCTTGACCGCCGAGAGCCGATGACCGGGGTTGGCCACGTCCTTCTCGTCACGGCGAGAGGTGACCAGGTTGGCCTCAGCCGATGCTGCCGGAGAGGGCAAGCTGGAAGCGAGCGGCGCAGCGAGCTCGGCAGCCGAAGACGCGAGCGTCACTGGCTGGGCGCTTTCGGTCTTGGCCTCAGGGGCAGACGCAGCGGCCTGAGCCCCTTGAGTGACGGCGACGATGACGCTGTCGCCTACCGCGCGCACGTCATAGCGAGCCTCCTCGGCGATGGCGACGACCACGCGCCCCACTGCGACTCGATCGTCGGAGAACTGCGACACTGCGACGCCGACGATGGGGCCCTTGCCGTCGAGCGGCCCCTTCACCGCCGCGACGTCGGCGCCGGCGAGGTCGACCACCACCCGAGCCGGGTCGGACAAGCGGAAGACCGTGAAGGTCGGGGCGCTCGTCCCGGCGATGGCCAGTTGAGCGCCCGCCTCGTCCCCGCTGATTTGAAGGGTGCGGACGACGTTGCTGGCCGTGGCCGCCGCGGCAGGAGCCGAGGCAAGCAGCGCGAGGCAGCTGAAGAGCCAAGTGCGAAGGTTCATCCCAGTTTCTCCTTCAACCCAAGCGCGAGGAGCTGCGCCTGCCACATCGCATCGGATACGAGTCATTCGGCGACCTCGGGCGTGAGGAGATTCTGGTCTTCTTGCCCGCCGGGGCCCTGCTCCGCAGGGAGCTTGATGGGGACCGGGTTCACGTGGGGCTTGCCCATCTGGTCCTTGTAGATCTCGGTGACTACCAGCTCGCCTGAGCGGATGTGCGTCACCTTGCCGTTGCGCTTGCCCACGAACGTGCCGCGGCGAACGATGTAGCCTCGACCGCTGGGATCCTCAACCATCGCCAGCGGGTTGGAGATACCGCTGATCACCGCTACCAGCTTGAGCTGGTCCAGCTCCCACTTGCACAGCGGGCCGCAGTCGGGACGCTCCGGTCCTTCCGAGGGCCCCGTCCGCTCGTCAATGGCCGAGCGAAACGGGTCGCGCTTGCCAACCGGGCTGTAGGCATACTCAATGGTCGGGACGGACTCGGCGAGCTTCTCCACGGGCAGCGGCGCTGCAGGCTTGGGTGCCTGTTGGGCCGGTGTCGCGGAAGCCGCAGGAGGGGGCGCCACGGATTCGCCACAGGCGGCGAGGCCGAGGAGCGCCACGGGGAGGTATTTTCGCAGGGACATTCGTCAACCTCGCGCGAACGCTCACTTCTTCTTGGGCTGCTGCGCCGGTTTCTGTTCGGATGCCTCTAGGAACCTGAAGGTCGTGGCCATGTAGCTGGCCTTGAGGACCACCTTCTCGTTCTTGCGCGTGGGCGCTTCGAAGGTCAGGCCGCTGATGTTCACGATACGACGCAGCTTGGACACGCTCTCGAAGAAGACGGCGATCTCGTGATAGTTTCCGGCCGCCTGCATCTTGATGGGAATCGAGGCGTAGAAGTTCTGCGGCGACTCCGGCATCGGTTCGAGCCCGACGATCTCCAGACCACTCTTCTTGCCGACGTCGTTGAGCTGGCGCAGCAGTTCGTCGATGTCGGCCTTGGGGGGCAGCTCAGTCAAGGCCTCAGCCAAGCGCCGCTCGAGCACTTCCTTGTCACGCCGGTACTGGTTGAGGTTGTCGGCGATGACCCTCTTCTTGACCAACTGCTCGTTCAGGTTGCGCTTCTTGTCCTGAGAGACCTTGATCTTGCCGTTGAGGTCGTCGACCAGGAAGAAGTAGTTGGCGCCGGAGAGGGCCGCCATCAGTACTGCTGCGGCAATGATCTTCTGCGCCAGGGGCACTTTCGCGAGGCGGTCCAGGAGATTGTTCATCGCTCGCTCCGGTCAGATCGCGAAGTTCGCGTTGAGGGTGAGCTGAAACTCGACGAGCTTCGACTCGGAGCCGGCCGCCACGGGCTTGAGCTCGGCCTTCTTGAGGCGAATGTCCTTGAAGAAGGAGCCGATCTGGTCCACGAGGATGTCCTTGATCTGACCAGAAGGAGTGAGCTCGACGCGAGTGGAGTCGCCCTTGCGCCCGGTCTCCACCAGGCGACCCATCCCCTCGGGAGTCCACACCACGAACCCGAGGGCCTTCATGAACTCCGCGAGATCGTCGTTGGAGAGGGCGGCGCCATCGATGGTCATGGCCCCGCTCTTCTCTTCGAGCTTCTTGAGCCAGACGTTCTTGGGGATGGAGGTGGCCAAAGCGTCGAGCATCTTCACCGGGCCGGTGCGCCCACGCTTGAGCTGATCAAGGACCTTGAGCTTCTCCTCGAGGGCCTTGTTCTCTTTCTCGTAGTTCTTCACCTCTCCGATGATGCGATCGAGGTCGGCGATCTCCTTCTCGATGCGCGCCACCTCGGAGCGCTCGCGCTCCTCGACCCCGGCGACCTGGGCGTACCAGTAGTAGTTGCCGATCAGCGCGCCCACGAGGACGAGCACGAAGAGGACGATCTGCCTCTGGCCCGTTTCCCGCTTCTTCGCCGCCCTTACCGGCAGCAGGTTGATGCGAATCATCGCTTCGCCCCTTGGGCTGACTGGTCCATTCCAGCTGCGACCTACTTGTCACCCTGCCGCCGCAGCGCCAATCCCACTGAGACTGCGGCCATGGGCGCGATGTCCATGATGTGGGCAGGATCGAACCGGCGGTTGTCGATCTCGATGTTCTTGAACGGGTTCAGGATCTCCACCGGCACCCCGACCCGCTGCTCGATGGTCTTGAACAGCGCAGGGATCTTGGCGGTCCCGCCCGAGAGCAGCACCTTGGCGAAGTGGCTGTCAGCCGCGGTGGAGGCATAGAAGTCGAGCGACCGCTGGATCTCGCCGGCCATCTGCTCGGCCACCGAGCTCAGGACACGCTCCACCTCCTGGGGCACCACCGAGTCGGCGTCGGCGTGGTTTCCGCCGATCTTCAGGGCCTCCGCCTCGTCGTAGGAGACGTTGAGCTGCTTCTGGATCTCTTCGGTGAACTGGTTGCCGCCGATGGTCACATCGCGGGTGAAGGTGGTGACCCCGTTGGCGATGATGTTGATGTTGACCACCGAGGCCCCGGCGTTGATGAGCACCACCGTCTCGCCCTTGGGCAGGTCGTAGTTCGCCTCGAAGCAGTTCTGCACGGCGAAGGCGTCCACGTCGACGATCACCGGCGCCAGCCCGGCCTCGGTCACCACCGAGGTGTAGTCGTTGATCATGTCCTTCTTGGCGGCGACCAGCAGGACGTCCATCTGCCCGGCCTGGTCATTGCCCGAGGGGAGCGGGTAGGTGTCGATGTTGACGTCCTTGACGTCGAAGGGGATGTACTGCTCGGCCTCCCACTGGATCGACTCGTCGAGCTCCTCCTGGGTCATGCGGGGCAGCGAGATCTTCTTGATGATGACCGAGTGGCCGCTGACCCCGATGGCCGTCTCGCGGTTGCGGATCTTGAGCTCACCGACCAGCTCCTGCACGGCCTGGACGATGGCGGTGGAGTTCATCAACGCGCCGTCGACGATGGCCTCGGGCGGCAGCGGCTTGGAGCCGAAAGCCTGCAGCTGGAAGGCGGTGGCGCCCCGGCGGCGGACTTCCTTGAGCTGCACCAACTTGACCGAGCTCGAGCCGATGTCGAGGCCGAGTGCGAGCTTTGCCTTGGCCATCTAGGGGACCCTCCTACGAGGGGGAAATTGCCGTTTCGCGAGTGGCGAAGGGCTCCTGCAACTGAGGCGAGTGGAGCGTAGCATGGCGATCTCGACCCTCAAAACTTTCGCCCTTCCTTTTCGCTAGCGTCTCCGCTTGGCGTCCTCGAACACCTTGTCCTTGTCCGAGACCTTCAACCCCAGCGCGAGGATGATCTTGCGCTTGGTGTCGACCCGGCAGGTCTCCCCTCGCTCCACCCGGTCGATGGTCAGGACCGAGACGCCAGCGCGACGCGCCAGCTCGGCCTTGGAGAGGAGCTGATCCTCGCGAAGCTGCTGCACGTTGTTGGCAACCTTGCGCTCTGCCATGTTCTCCCCGTCCGTTGCGGGCCCTCGCGCCCCATCACACGCACTCCCACGCCACTCCCGTCCCAGAACGGGCGTGAGCATAGCCGCCCGCTCGCTCGGGCGTCAAGAAGCCGAGGCATAAGTAGGTCTATTTGATGCTTAATTGATATGACTTTATACCATCGCTAGTGGCCGCCCCGCGCCCACCCCCCAGCCCTTGGGGAGGCGCCGACTTCAGGCGATGGCCGCGCCCTTGGCTCCCTCGAGGTCGGGGTCGATGCCGTACTCCTTGACCTTGTAGAGCAGCGCCCGGTGGCTGATCTCCAGCAGCTCCGCGGCGCGAGTGCGGTTGCCGCGCGTCTTCTGCAGAGCGCGACGGATGAGATCCTCCTCCAGCGCTCGCGAAGCCTTCTTGATGGAGAGATCGCCGCCCGCGGGCGCTCCCGCCTGGCCCTGGGCGCCCCCGGCTGCAGCCGCCCCGGCCTTGGGCGCGAGGACCAGCTCCGGCAGCAGGTCGAGGGTGATGATCTCCCCGTCGCAGAGGACCATCGCCCGCTCGATGGCGTTCTCCAGCTCACGCACGTTGCCCGGCCAGGCGTAGTCGTGCATCAGCTGCAGGGCATCGGGGGCGACCTCCCCGATTCGCCGCCCCAGACGCGCGTTGTACTTGGCGATGAAGTGCCGCGCGAGGAGCTCGAGGTCGTCCTTGCGCTCGCGCAGGGGCGGCAGGCGCAGGTTGAGGACGTTGAGCCGGTAGTAGAGGTCCTCGCGAAAGGCGCCTCGCGCCACCTGCTGCGGCAGGTCGCGCTTGGTGGCGGCGATGACTCGCACGTCCACCTTTTCGCTGCGCGAGTCGCCCACGCGGCGGATCTCCTCCTCCTGCAGCACCCGCAGCAGCTTGACCTGCAGCTGCTGCGGCAGCTCCCCCACCTCGTCCAGGAAGAGCGTCCCGCCGTCGGCCTCGGAGAACAGGCCCTTCTTGTTGCGCACGGCGTCGGTGAAGGCGCCCCGGACGTGCCCGAACAGCTCGCTCTCCATCAGCTCGCCGGGGATGGCGCCGCAGTTGACCGCCACGAAGGGCATGGCCGCGCGGGGCGAGAGGTCGTGCAGCGCGCGGGCGACCAGCTCCTTGCCGGTGCCGCTCTCCCCGCTGACGAGCACGGTGGTCTTGACCTGGGCCACCTTGCGGATCTGCCGGGCGACCTCCTGCATCGGCGGGCTCGTCCCCACCAGGCTCTCCAGCCGGAAGGCGCGGCTGAGCTCTCCGCGCAGCCGCTCGTTCTCGCGCTTGAGCCGCTCACGCTCCTCGGCCTTGCGCAGCACCAGCACCACCTCGTCGGGCTTGAAGGGCTTGCTGATGTAGTCGTAGGCGCCCTCCTTCATCGCCGTGATGGCGGTGTCGGTGGTCCCGTAGGCGCTCATCACCACCACGGTGAGCTCGGGCTGTCGCCGGTGGATCTCCTTGAGCAGCGCGATGCCGTCCATCTTGGGCATGCGCACGTCGGAGAGGACCACGTCGTAGTCGCGCGCCTCGATCTCCTTGAGCCCCTCCTCGGCGCCGGGCACGCCGCGGACTTCGTAGCCGCGGTCCTTGAGGATGACGGTGAGCATGTGCCGCATGCTGTCGTCGTCGTCGACGATGAGGACGTTCTGGAAGCGCATGGTGGTTCCTAGGGCGCAGCGACGGGGGCGGGCTCCCGGAAGACGAGGGTGAAGACGGCCCCGCCCTCGGGGCGGTTGCCTGCACGGATCTCTCCTCCGAAGCCTTCCATGATCCGGTAGCAGATGGACAGGCCCAGGCCAGTACCCTCGCCCGGCTCCTTGGTGGTGAAGAAGGGGTCGAAGATGCGCGCCAGGTCCGCGGGGGCGATTCCAGGGCCGCTGTCCGCAAGCGAGAGCTCCACCCTCGGGCCGGGCGGAGGGTCGCCCGCCCGGCGTGCCTGCCCGCCCTCGATGCGGCGGGCGCGAACCTGCACCTGGCCGTCCCCATTCATCGCGTCGCCAGCATTGAGCAGCACGTTGACCAGCACCTGCGAGAGGTGGTGCGCCTCGGCCAAGACCGAAATCCCGTCGGGAATCTCCACGTCGAAGGCGACATGCTTGAGCCGCTTCTGCACCGAGGCCAATCGCACCGCGGCGCCGACCGCTGCACGCAATGGGACCGGGCCGAACGCGCTGTCCAGGGGGCCGGGCCGCGAGAAGTCGAGCAGCTCACGCACGGTGCGGTCGATGCGCGCCACCTCGCGATCGATGCGGGAGAAGTAGTCGGCCAGCTCTGGGGGTGCCTTGGAGCGAGCGATCTCGAGATAGCCGAGGATGGCTCCCAGCGGATTGCCCACCTCGTGGGCCACCCCGGCCGCGAGCCGGCCAACGGTGGCGAGCTTTTCAGTGCGCACCAGCGAGTCGCGCGCTTCGGCGAGCTGGCGGTTGAGCCGTTCGAGCTCGGCAATCTGCACGGTCACCCGCTGACGCTCCGCCTTGAGGCTGTTGGCCATCCGCTCGAAGGCCGCCCCCAGGCGTCCCAGCGTGGGGGCCTCGCCGCCCAGAGGGTCGTCGAGCTCCAGCCGCCCGATGCGCTCTGCGGCGCCCGCTAGCCGATCGAGCGGGCGCGCGATCACCCGGTTGAGCAGTGCCGACCCCAGGATGAAGGTGAAGAGCCCGCCGAGGATGGCGTAGGCGATAAGCAGCGCCCCGACCTGGGAGCGCCCGGAAGGCGAGGGCTCGAAGACGGCCGGGGACACCACCACCTCGCCCCTTCCTCCTCGGAGGGGTGCCGAGGCCACTCCGGCAGTCGAGCGATCTTTCCACTCGTCCACCACGTTGACGTTCAGGTCCGCGGTGCCCAGGGTGCGCGCGCGCGTCGAGACGCAGGAGGGGCCCGCCCCTTCGCAGGCCACCTCTACACAGCGCGCCAGGGAGCGGGCGGCGATTCCCAGGTCTTGCTGCGACTGCAGAGCCAGGGCCCGCCGCAACACCGCCGAAGAGATGAAGACGTGCAGAGCCGTTCCCGCAACGAGCGAGAGCGCCAGGGCCACGGCGACCTGCGCGCGGGTGGAGAAGCGAGAGCCCATGGGCGGCTAGTATCTCGCCCGCGCGCTTCGGTCAAACGACGATCAGGCGAGGTCGCGACGACGGAAGATGGCGGTGGCGAGCACCAGCAGCAGCGCGATGTAGCACAAGGCGTAGACGATCGCCGCCACCACCGGGCCAGTCAGGATGGGGTGCGAGTAGAGCAATTGGGGCAAGGTGTCGAGGGCGGCGAAGTCGGGAAGGAACCAGTACAGCACGTCGCCGAGCAGCCGCGTGGCTTCGCTCTCGCTCTTACCCAGGAAGAAGCGCACCTCGGAGGTGAAGTAGCCGGCCACCGAGAAGCCCAGGGAGGCGATGAAGGAGACCGTGGAGGAGGTGAAGGTGGAGAACATCACCGCCACGGCGGCCACCACCGCCACCCGCAGCAGCATCAGCCCCAGGGTCGTCGCGTAGGCGCCCCAGGAGTACATGAAGCCCCCCTCCGAGCGATAGAGGAGGATCATCGCCGTGGCGGCGACCGTCATGAGCAGGAGGTTGAGGTAGGAGGTGAGCAGGACCCCCAGGTACTTGCCGACGACGTACTCGGCGCGCCCTACCGGCTTGGCGAGGATGGAGTAGGCCGTCCGCCGCTCGACCTCGCGGGCGACCGAGCCCACCCCCAACAGTACGGCGAGGATCATCCCCGCGAAGGTCATCGCCGACAGGGAGAGGTCGGTGACGATGCGCACCCGGTAGCCCACCGTGAGGTTGGACAGCACCGCGGAGAGGAGGATGAGCCCGATGGCGAAGAGGACCAGGCCGTAAAGAATCCGGTCTCGGAGAGCTTCGGAGAGGGTCGCGCGAGCGAGAGAAAGCACGGAACCGAGTCGATGCATGGCTACCTTGGCGTCGCCCTTATTTGGACATCGTCGACGTGCTTGACCTTGAAGCGCTTTTCTTGAAGCGAGGTTGAGACCTGGCCAGTGGTCGGGTCGTATTCGAAAACAGCCAAGGGCTGAGAGAGACCCGTCAACGCTTCCACCGGCAACTCCTTCAAGCCCTCCGGGAGGCGACCTTCCTCTTCCTGGAAGCTGGCAATGGCGCGCTCCAGGCACTGAAGATCGCGCTCCAAAATGAGCTGACCCACCTTGTGATGGTACTGCTTTCGAGTCGCATCGTTGGGGGCTTGGCTCGCCATGGCCTTGGAGAAGTCAATCGCAGCATCCACATCGCCCGCAGTGGCGAGCAAGCGTGCCACCAACGAGGGCAAGTATTCGGGACGCCCCGGGACGTCAACTGCGAGTCGCAACCACGCAGCGCCCGCCGCATGATCTTGCCGCTCATACCATGCGTTGAACGCCAAATGGAAAGGGATCTCCCAACGTGTCGGGGCGTTCTTGAGCCCCTTTGACAGAATCTCGTCCGACTGATCGAGCCGGCCCTTTGCCGCCAGAACCAAGCCGCCGACCACGTAGGCATAGCCGTACTCGGGGTCGAGGTTTGTGATGAGGCAAAGAAGAGGAAGGACGGCGGGTTGCGGCTCATTCGCGACAGCCAGATATTGAATCAGCTTGAGCCAATACAGATCGGCCAATGCAGTCCGATTTCCAGGAACCAAATGACGCAATCCTTCGCCATCGGGAACATACAGCTCTCCCGCGAAGTCGTTGGCCGCCTGCCCGCCACGCGCGGCTTCGAAATGCGCCAGATGCGCGAAGACCGCAAGCAAGCAGACCGCGAGCGCACTAGCAAGATATCGAGTCACGATCGCGCAAATTCAACAAGGGCGGGCGCAGACCTCGCGCCCGCCCAAAGAAGACGAAAAGTAGCGCCTAGTAGACGTCTTCGGCCGTCACCCTTGAAACCGTATCTTCCGCGCTTGCTCCGCACACGGTAGCGACGGCGCCCTTCTGATATCCCCAGCAGGCAAACACGGCATTGCCGTCCACATCCGATCGGGCACCGATGCCAACCGCGGTTTCCGACGCATTGATCACGCTGTACTCGAAATAGACCATGCCCTCGGGACGCCACGCGAGAGTGTCGAAGCCACCACAGGCGCCGGGCGCTGGCCACGCCGCCTTGCTGGGGGTGGGAGCGCCAGGCAGGGCAGCTGCGTTAACGAACCAGTCATTGGTGCCCTGGTACGAGACCTCCGATGTGCGGATGGCGCCCACATTAATCGATCCCTCCTGCCTCTTGGTGCGCAACTGGTACTTGAGGAAGTTCGGGATGGCGATGGCCGCCAGGATGCCGATGATGGCGACAACGATCATGAGCTCGATCAGGGTGAAGCCGCGGGCCAGCTTCTTCATGGTCTTCCTCCATCTGCTAGGGGGACTGCTGTTCAACTTCGGTTCGCCCTCCAACTTCTGGAGGGCAGCTGCTACTGCCACCCGACAAAGCAACGGATGTGCCGTCCGGGCGAGCGGGCGTATGTACCCGAGAATCCTCGTGGACTCAGATGCGCGTACACTGTGCCGCAGGTGACGCGTTTTGTCACCTTCTCGGGCCCAAGCGACCAAACGCGTCGCTTTCCCTGCTCCGCGGAAGAGGTAGAATCCGGCGGCTTCCGCACGCGGAGAGTCGAACGATGCCCGAGACCGTTCTCACCACAGAAGACCTCAACAAGACGTTTAGGCTCGGCCTGAAGCGCCGGGTGGTCGAAGCCGTTCGCGGGCTGTCGCTCACTGTGGAGAAGGGCGAGATCTACGGCTTCCTGGGCCCCAACGGCGCCGGCAAGAGCACGACCATCAAGATGCTGATGGGTCTCATCTTCCCCACCTCTGGGACTGCCCGCATCTTCGGGCAGCCCATCCCCTCCAAAGATGCCATGCGCAGCCTCGGGTACCTCCCCGAGAACCCCTCCTTCCATGAGTTCTTCACCCCCGAGGAGCTGCTCTGGTTCTTCGGCAGGCTCTGCCAAATGCCCTCCGGTGTCATAGCCGACCGCATCCCGATGCTGCTCGACTTGGTTGGGCTCCAGACCTTCGCCAAGGTGCCGCTGCGGCGCTTCTCCAAGGGCATGGTGCAGCGCGCCGGCATCGCCCAGGCACTGATCAACGATCCGGCCCTGGTGGTGCTCGACGAACCCATGAGTGGCCTGGACCCCATCGGTCGCAAGGACGTGCGGGACATCATCTTCCGCCTTCGCGAGCAGGGAAAGACGGTCTTCTTCTCCACCCACATCCTCCCCGACGTCGAGGCCATCTGCGACCGGGTGGGGCTGATGCTCAAAGGCGAGCTGAGGGCGCAGGGTAAGCTCGAGTCCTTGCTCACGGCCCACACCCGCGCCGTCGACGTCATCGCCGAGCGGGTCCCCGTCCAGCTTGCCGAGCTGCTCAAGGCTCGCGCCAGCCGTACCGTCCCCAAGGGCGACGGGTTCGCCTTCACGTTCCTGGAGGAGGGCCATGCTGACGAGGCGGTCGCCACGTTGGCCGGGGCAGGAGCGCGCTTGGCGCAGGTAACCCGGCACCGCGAGACGCTCGAAGACCTTTTCGTCCGGATGGCCAAGGAAGCGGGCCAATCAGGGGTGGGTGGAAAGGTCGCCTAAGAGCCGTCTTCCACAGGACCTGAGCGCAGCGAGCCCGATCGAGTGTCCTCAGACCAGAGGCCGCCAGGCCCCCTTTGCCCCCTCACAGCGGCATGTTCCCATGCTTGCGCTGCGGCCCCTCCTGCCGCTTGCCCTCAAGCATCTCCAGGGCCCGGGCGATCTTGGCCCGGGTCTCCTCCGGGCGGATCACCTCGTCCAGGTAGCCCAGCTCGGCGGCCTTGAAGGGGTTGGCGAAGGTTCGGCGGTAGTCGGCGACCAGCCGCGCCCGCTCGACCTCCGGGTCCGGCGCGCGGTCGAGCTCGCCGCGGAAGACGATGTTCACCGCCCCCTCCGGCCCCATCACCGCGATCTCCGCCGTGGGCCAGGCGTAGTTCACGTCCGCGCGGATGTGCTTGGAGGACATGACGTCGTAGGCCCCGCCATAGGCCTTGCGGGTGATCACCGTGACCTTGGGCACCGTGGCCTCCGCGAAGGCATAGAGCAGCTTCGCGCCGTGCTTGATGATCCCCCCCCACTCCTGCCCCGTTCCCGGCAGGAAGCCCGGCACATCCACGAAGGTCACCAGCGGGATGTTGAAGCAGTCGCAGAAGCGCACGAAGCGCGCCGCCTTCACAGAGGCGTCAATGTCCAGGCAGCCCGCCAGCACCGAGGGCTGGTTCGCCACCAGCCCCACCGGCCGTCCCGCCACCCGCGCGAAGCCCACCACGATGTTCTGCGCCCAGCGCTCCTGCACCTCCAGGAAGCGCCCGTGGTCCACCACCGCGCGCAGCGCCTCCTTGATGTCCTAGGGCGTGTGGGGGCTGTCGGGCACCAGCGTCGCCAGCCCGGGCGCGGCGCGCTCGGCGTCGTCGTCGCTTTGCTCCAGCGGCGGGTCCTCGAGGTTGTTCGACGGCAGGTAGCCGAGCAGATCGCGCACCAGCATCAGGCTCGTGGCTTCGTCCGGCCCGGCGAAGTGCGACACGCCGCTCTTCTGCATGTGCGCGCTCGCGCCCCCCAGGGCCTCCTTGCTCACCTCCTCGTGCGTGACCGCGCGGATGACCTCCGGGCCGGTGATGAACATGTAGCTCGTGTCCTGCGCCATCACCACGAAGTCGGTGATGGCCGGCGAGTAGACCGCCCCGCCCGCGCAGGGCCCGAGGATCACCGAGATCTGCGGGATCACCCCCGAGCATAGGGTGTTGCGCAGGAAGATCTCCGCATACCCCGCCAGGCTCTCCACGCCCTCCTGGATGCGCGCCCCCCCCGAGTCGTTCAACCCCACCACCGGAGCGCCGGTGCGCACCGCCAGATCCATCACCTTGCAGATCTTCTGGGCGTACGCGCTCGACAGGCTTACCCCGAAGACCGTGAAGTCCTGCGCGAACACGAAGACCTGCCTGCCATCCACCTTGCCGTAGCCGGTCACCACCCCATCGCCGGGGATCTTCTTCTGCGCCATCCCGAAGTCGGTGCAGCGGTGGGTGACCAGGCGGTCGAGCTCGACGAAGGTCCCCGGATCCAGCAGCAGGTCCAGCCTCTCCCGCGCAGTGAGCTTTCCCAAGCCGTGCTGCTTCTCGATACGCGCCTCTCCCCCACCCTGGGCGGCGA
>JACRCT010001019.1 GCA_016218885.1 Deltaproteobacteria bacterium
CACCAGACCAAGCGGTGGAACCCCAAGATGCAGAAATACATCTTCGGCGAGCGCAACGGCATCTACATCATCGATCTGCAGAAGACGGTCGGGCTGTTTCGTCGCGCCTACGCCTTCGTCGCCGACTGTGTCGGCAAGGGCGGCAGCGTGCTCTTCGTGGGAACCAAGAAGCAGGCCCAGGACGCCATCGCCGAGGAGTCGGTGCGCGCCGGCCAGTACTTCTGCAACAACCGCTGGCTCGGCGGCACGCTGACCAACTTCCGCACCATCAAGCAGGGCATCGACCGCCTCAAGACCCTCGAGCGTATGGCCGAGGACGGCACCTTCGACCGCCTGCCCAAGAAGGAAGTCGCCGCGCTGCAGCGCGAGCGTGAGAAGCTCGAGAAGAACCTGGGCGGCATCAAGGAGCTCAACCGCCTTCCCGGCGCCCTCTTCGTGATCGACCCGAAGAAGGAGCACATCGCCGTCCACGAGGCCAATCGCCTGGGCATCCCGGTGGTGGCCGTGGTCGACACCAACTGCGATCCCGATGGCGTCGACTACGTGATCCCCGGCAACGACGACGCGATCCGCTCCATCCGCCTGTTCGCCGGCAAGATCGCCGACGCCTGCATCGAGGGCTCGGCCCGCTACGCCGCCCGCGCCCCGGATCGCGAGGAGCACACCGAGCGCGACCGCGCCAGCGAGCGTGGCGATCGCAATGAGCGCCGCCCCCGCGGCGATCGCGGTGATCGTCGCGGTGGTCCGCGCGGTGGTGAACGCGACCAGCGCTCGGCTCGCCCGGGTCCGCAGGTCGAGGTGGTGCGCAAGCCGACCGAGGCCGCCGAAGGCGAGCCGGCCGCCGAGGCCGCTGTCGCTCCCGAGGCTGGCAAGGGCCCCGAGAACCAGTAGCCCTTCTTCATGAGCATCTGGCCGGGCGGGCGTCTCGTGCGCTCGCCCGGTCCTTTGATTCCTCTTCCTCTCCACACCAGGCATGCGAGGGCGCCACGGGGCGCCCCGGCGCGCCCCCAGGTGGGCGCACCGAGAAAGGAACCGTTCGATGGCTGAGATCAGCGCGGGATTGGTCAAGGAGCTTCGAGAGAAGACCAGCGCGGGCATGATGGACTGCAAGAAGGCGCTCGCCGAGGTCGGCGGCGACATCGCCAAGGCCGAGGAGTGGCTGCGCAAGAAGGGCCTGTCCAAGGCTGGCAGCAAGGCCGGGCGCGTGGCCGCCGAGGGTGCAGTGGGCAGCTACATCCACATGGGCGGCAAGATCGGCGTCCTGGTGGAGATCAACTGCGAGACCGACTTCGTGGCCCGCACCGACGCCTTCCAGCAGCTGGTCAAGGATGTCGCCATGCACGTGGCCGCCTTGAACCCCAAGTGGCTCAAGCGCGAAGAGGTGCCAGGCGACGTCGTCGAGAAGGAGCGGGACATCTACAAGGCGCAGATGAAGGAGTCGGGCAAGCCCGAGAAGGCCTGGGACAAGATCGTCGAGGGCAAGCTCGACAAGTTCTTCCAGGACAACTGCCTGATTGATCAGCCTTTCGCCAAGGATCAGACCAAGACGGTCAAGCAGTACATCGACGAGACCATTGCCAAGACCGGTGAGAACATCCAGCTGCGCCGCTTCGCCCGCTTCCAGCTCGGCGAGGGCATCGAAAAGCGCAAGGACGACCTGGCCGCCGAGATCGCCAAGATGGCGACCGAGGTCAAGCAGTAGCTCTTAGGAAGTCTTGGTTTCAATTTCGCGGGCGGCTCTCGAGAACGGGAGCCGCCCGTGGTGTTTTTCTCGGGCGATGGGGCCTGCCCACCCGGGCTCGCCACTCCTTCGCTGTTGCTCCGCTCTTCTTGCTACACCGGCCTCAAAGCCGCTTCTCGTTCTTGGTCTCGGAGGGCCGACCCGTGTCCCCGGGGGAGCGATGGAGAGGTGGGCGAGTCTGGTTCGTCGCTGTGCCGGAGTGCAGCCAGGCTCGCAGCGCCGGCTCGTTGATGTAGATGTTCACGCTCTGACGATTGCTGCGCATCCCCTGCTCCTCTGTCATCGGCCTGGCGTCGAGACACTCCCGTATGCACCTCGGGTGCCGGTCCCAGGGCCCCGCGAAACCTAAGCGCGACGGGGGGTTGGTCAACTGCCGGGCAGGCGAAAACAGTCCCTTTCGAAGCCGAGTGCGGCACCGCTGCCACATTCCTGGCGGACCCCCGTTGAGCCGAGAGCAGGGGCTCCCCCTTCGATGACGAATCGGGGTGCCTGTCTAGTGGGGGTGTCTCCGACCACCCCAAGCCCTTGGGGCCGAGCAGCGCAGCCCCCCGATATGAGGGCGATTTCTTGACAGCCCTCCTACCCGCCTCTATCGTGGCGGCACAAAGTGGCATGAAGTGGTAAACAGCGGCGCATAGTGTAGCAGGGCGGTCTGACACGGAATCGCAAGGCTGGTCGGGTCGATGTTCTTCCGAGGTCTCTTCGAGCACAGCATCGACGGGAAGGGGCGCACGAGCGTGCCGGCCCGCTTTCGCGAGGTGTTGCTCCAGAGCTACGGCGAGCGGCTCGTGGTGACCTTCGGCTTCACTGACGACCCGGCAGAGCGCTTCCTGGGGATCTACCCGCTCAAGAACTGGGAGGAGATCGAGGCCCAGCTCGCGCGGCGCAACCAGAGCGATCCGGGAGTGAAGGAGATCTACCGGACCTACGTGGCCAACGCCTTCGAGGTCGAGGTCGACAAGCTCGGCCGCGTGCTCCTGCCGCCCAACCTGCGAGCTCACGCAGCGCTGGAGAAGGAAGTGGTTTGGGTAGGGCAGGGCAAGCGCATGCACCTGTGGTCCCAGGCGGACTGGACTCGCGCCCAGAGCGCGGCCTCCAGCGCCGACCGGCAGAAGGATGCGGCTCAGGTGTGGGGCGAGATCGGCGGCTGATCGCCGCAATGGTTCTGGAGTCTTGAAAACACACAAGGAGTGGTCGGGGATGGCGCTTCAGAAGTCAGCGACCGAACGGCGGAGCACAGCGGCGGTGAGCTCGCTGAATGTGGCGACCCTGCGCTGTGAGGGGGAGATGGGCACCTTGGAGCTTGCTCACCTGGGTGAGGAGCTCTTCCGGCTCGCGCACCGCGGCTGCCACCGCGTGATCGTCGACCTGTCGAGCGTGGACCACGTCGACTATCGGGGCTTGCAAGCCTTGGCAGCGCGCGCCCGGCTCCTCAAGGGGGCTGGTGGCGGCCTCAAGCTCGCGGGGCTGACCCCATACCTCGCCGCCATCTTCCGCGCCGCCGGCGTGGAGGAAGAGTTCGCGATGTACCGCACCGCCGAGGAGGCCAAGCTGTCGTTCGTGGGCTCTCCGGCGCTGGCGGTGGTCCGGAGCTGACGTTGGGGGAGTTCCGCCACGCGACCGTCTTGAAGGCAGAGGCCGCGGGGCTCTTGGCGCCCAAGGAGGGCGAGGTCGTGCTGGACGGGACGCTCGGAGGCGGCGGTCACGCCGAAGCGCTGCTGGAGAGCGGCGCGCGGGTGATCGGTCTGGACCGCGATCCCCGGGCGATCGCGGCGGCCACTGCCCGCTTGTCCCGATTCGGCGAGCGCTTCTCCTGCGAGCAAGCCCGCTACTCTGAAGCTCGCCAGGTCCTG
>JACRCT010001024.1 GCA_016218885.1 Deltaproteobacteria bacterium
CCGGTCTGTGAGGCGAGGTACACCTCGCCCATTCCGCCGGTGGCCAGTCGCTTGAGCAGGCGGTATCGACCGATGGCGCTCTCCATGGCTGCGGCTCCCAAGGCCTCTCGCGGGACGACGCCGATGGGCGAGGGCCACCCCGCGAAGGGCCGCGCACTCTAGCAGCTTGCATCCGCCATGGCACGCCCAGGGTGCTTTCTTCCTGGCTCGCTCAGCGCGAGAGCTCGAGCCGGAAGCGGCCTCGCGCTCCGGCATACCCGTCGACGACGAGCCAGTAGTCGCCTGCTCCCAAACCCGGGGCGGTCAGCGTCTCTCCAGTGCCCTGGACGCAGTCCACCTCCGACGCCGGCGCGTCGCAGTCCTCGAGCAACGCCAGGACCGGCTCGAAGTCGGCGTCCAAGGCGTGGACGGTGACCGTCAAGGTCGCGTTGGCTGGCAGGGTCAGGCGATAGAAGAGGTCGGGTCCCGAGCCTCCGCAGCCTTCGGAGGTGAAGTCGAGATCGGCGGCATCGGTGCTGCCCGTGATCGTCGCGTGGCCCTGGGAGTCGAAGACCACCTCGCGGGCCAGCGCACAGGTGTCGCCCAGAGGCTCCTCGAGGCTGGCTCGCAAGGCGAATGCTCCCGCGCTGCCCCCCAGGCCGTCGACCCATAGAGTGTACTGACCTGCGGGCAGGTCGCCGACCGCGAGCCGGGTCGAGCCGGGGGCTTGCAGGGAGGCCTCGCATGCCAGCTCTTGGGCAGTGCAGCCTGCGCGCAAGAAGAGCAGCGGCTGATACAGATCGCCCGCGTCGAGAGCAGAGGCCACGGCGAGCAGCGAGTGCCGGCGCGTCGTCTGGAATGAGAAGGCGAGGTCGGGCGAGGCACCTCCACCGCAGCTGCCTGCCTCGTCGCTCGCGGCTTGGGCGGTGTCCCCGGCGGCGAAGGCGTCCCCCTTCTGATCGAAGACCAGCGCCTCGCTCGAGCTGCAGGTCTCCGGCAGGGCAGGGGAGCCGGGGTGTTGCCGAACTGCCAGGGTGAACGGGCCGTGGGTCGCGTAGAGCCCGTCTGCATAGACGAAATAGGTGCCCTTGGCGAGGCGATGCAGGGAGAGGGTCGCGGGCTCGCCAGCGACGCGCGCCTTGCCGCAGCCGACCTCTTCATCGGGCACGCTGCAGGCTCGCCTGACGAACAGGGCGGGGCGGTAGGCGATATCGGCGGGCCAGAGCGCCACCTCCACGTCCCGCTGCTGCGCGAGGGTGAACCGGTAGACCAGGTCGCTGCTGCCTCCCCCGCAGGAGCCGGTGCCGTCGTCGTCGCGCCCGGTGGTGTCGCCGGCGGCGGTGGCGAGGTCTCCCTCGAAGGCCAACGGGAAGGGGGCGGCGCAGCTCTCGCCGAGGTCGATGGCCGGGGTGCAGCGGCCGTCGGCGTCGCACCCGCCCGAGGCGCAGTCGCTCGCAGCCACACACTCCACGCAGCGTCCTTGGGGAGCGCAGTGCGGGCTCGCTCCCGCGCAGTCGGCGGAGGTGAGGCACTGCACGCAGGTGCTCGAGGCGCTGCAGCGCCCTCCTGAGGCGCAGTCGGCGTGGGACAGACACTCGACACAGCTCGCCTGGTCCCGGCAACGGCTCAGGGCCGGGGACGGGCAATCCGCATGGGTGCGGCAGACGACGCACGCCCGGGTCGTCGAATCGCAGAGCCCGGCAGGCGCCAGACAGTCCGCCGACGAGAGGCACTCGACGCAGTGACCCGTGCCGGCGTCGCAGCGAGGAGCACCCGGGAACGAGTGGCACTCCTGGTCCGAGCGGCAGGCGACCCTGCACCGGTGCGTCGCCGGGTCGCAGCTGGCCGGGTCGCCGCCGCAGTCGATGGAATCGACGCAGGCCACGCAGGTCCGCAGTCCGGGGTGACAGCGCTCACCGCTCGCGCTGTGGGCACAATCGCTGTCATCGCGACACCCGACACAGGCCCCCGCTGCGTCGTCGCAGACCTCTGCCGCGCCGCAGTCGCCGCAGTCGAGTTGGTCGCCGCAGCCGTCGGGGGCGGTTCCGCACAAGCGAGCGAGGGCCTCGCACGTCAGCGGCTGGCAGGCTGCAGGGGAAGGAGGCGCGACCTCGTCCGGGGCAATGAGCAGCTGGCAACCGGCGAAGAGGAGCAGCGGGGCGAGAAAGCGCAGTAGCCCGGCGCGCATCAGAAGCGACCCGAAAGGACCGCGACCGCGCCACCTCGCGTCGCCGACGCCCCCAGGCTCACCGCCGGGCCGGAGGGCGTGGACGGGTCGGTGAGCCAGAGGACGGCTCCCACCGTGGCCGCGGCGATCCCCGCTCCGAAGAGGACGTCGGCGACCAGCCCCTCGGTCTTGGCGGCGGATTTGGCCTTCTCGTATTCGCCGAGCACGGTTGCGGCCTTCTCGGTCGAGTAGGCTTTGATCGCCAGCGCGCCGCAGATGCCGCCGCCGACCAGCAGCGCGGCCCCGCTCGCCAGAAGGGTGATACCCGCGGTGCGGCGTGGGCGAGAGAGAGCTTGCTGCTCCGCCGCCGTCGCGGCCGCAGGCAGGGAGCGGGGAGGCGGGGGAGGGCGGGTGAGCCGGAGTGGACGCTCGGGGCTCCCTTTGCGGAACGGCCCGTTGCCGTCCTCGTCGAAAGCCTCCAGGAAGTACTCGATCTCGATGCCCTTCAGCGACTCGGGCAGATCAGCCCGGAAGACTCCCGCTCCAGCCTCGCGCTCGGTCAGGGGAAGGCGCGCGAACTCCGTGGCGCCCACCGCCCTCACGAAAGCGGCAGGCTCGAAGATGCGCCGGCCGCTGGTGGACGCGAGCCGCGCCTCGAGCGCCCCCTGCTCCACCAAGGGAGGTTGGTGCTCGATGACCACCACCGGAGTGGCGCCGAGCGCAGCCAGCATCAGAGCAGAGAGCGCGACGGGAGACATCGTGGACCCCCTGCGCAGGCGCCGAGGGCCCGCGCGGAAGCGCAGCAGTATACGCGGCGGGCGCGCTCCGGGCGACGGTGGCGAGAATTCGACGGCAAGTTGAACCCCGACCACCCCCCGGTAGAATGGGCCGTCTCCATCGCTGGCCTCTGGAGGGCCCATGCCTGCCAAGCTTCTGGTCCTGCTCGGTTGTCTGCTTCTTTCTGCGCCCGTTCAGGCACAGAGGAAGGGCGCTTCTTCCGGCAAGGCTCCTGCGGCCAAGGCTAAGGCGAGCCCTACCGCCGCCAAGCCGACGCCTGCGGCGGCCAAGGCCGAAGAGGCTCCCCTTCCCCCCGAGGCCCAGAGGCGCATCGCCCTGGTGGAGCCGGCTCCCGTCAAGGGAGTCACCAAGACCACGATGAAGAAGCTGCTCGGGGCCGTCGAGGAGGACCTCAAAGCCCAGGGCTTCGAGATCGTCCCGCCGGCCAAGGTCACGGCCCTGCACCTCAAGCGCAAGCTGAAGGTTCCCGCGTGCAAGGACGCCCCCGACTGCCTGGCCAAGATCGGCAAGGTCGCCGGAGCGGGGTACGTCGCCAACGTCGCCCTCACCGCGGCGGGCAAGGCGTTCGGACTCAAGCTCACCGTGGTCGACACCACCGACGCCACGATGGTCTCCAACATCATGGGCCTGGTCCAGAAGGCCACCGACGCGACCTTCGTGGAGACCATCCGGAAGCAGGTCCCGCGCGCAGCCGCGGCCCTGGGCAAGCGCATCGCCGAGAAGCAGGCGCTCGCCGTCGCCGGTCCCGTGCCCGAGGACCCGCGCGTGGCAACCCCCGAGCCGGCGCCGGGGCCTGCGGTCGCCCTTGCCAGGCCCGCCGAACCGGTGCCTGACGCTGCTGACCCGACCAAGCCTGCCCATCCGCCGACGCAGGTCGTCGCAACTCCTGTCGAGGTCGGTCCCGGTCCCGGCGATCCGGTGGCAACCACTGCCCTTCCGGAACCCGTGGCGCAGGTCCAGGCCTCGAGCGGTGGTCCCGGCGCGGTGCCGTGGGTGCTGGTGGGGGCAGGTGCGGTCGCCGTCGGCGTCGGTGTGGGCGTGTTTGGGACGCAGGCAAAGTCTGCGGCGGCCGATTTCCAGAAGGGCTTGGACCCCATCCAGTCCCGTGACAAGGCCAGGTCCCGAGCCCTCATCGCCGACATCACCGCCGGCGCCGGCGCGGCCCTGGTCGTGGTCGGGGCAGGCCTGCTGCTCTTCTGGCCCAACGAGGCCCCTCCTCCGGTGCAGGCCGCCATCTCACTCACTCCTTCCAGCGCCGGCGTCGCCGTCTCGGGGAGCTTCTAGCCATGACCAAGACCTTCGCCCGTTGGATCGGTGTGGCTGCGGCGCTCGCGCTCGGCGGTTGCTCGCTCATCAACCATTCGCAGACCCACTGCAAGACCAACGCGGAATGCACCGGCGACGCCGTCTGCAACTCCGACGGCGTCTGCGAGGTCCCCGCTGGCCGCGACGCCTCCGTGCCCATTCCGCCCGACGCCGGCCAGCCGGACGCCGGGCCTCCGGGGCTGGTCCTGGCGGTGGAGACGAGCCCCACTGCCGTCGCAGGCATGCCCGCCAGCGTGACGGTCACCGCCAAGGACTCGCAGGGCAACCGGCTCACGGCCTACATCGGCACGGTTCGAGTGACCTCCACCGACACTCGAGCGTCCCTGCCCGCGCCCTACGTCTTCCTCCCGGCCGATCAGGGCAGCAAGGTCTTCAACAACGTGATCTTCCAGACCGCCGGCGCCTGGACGATCACCGCCACCGACACCGCGACGCTCGTCTCCGGTCAGGCGTCGGTGTCGGTCGAGCCGGCCCTCGCCGCGGGGTTGAAGGTCAGCGTCCAGCCCCTGACCGTGGTCGCCGGGGCGAAGGCGGCCGTGACCGTCGAGGCGCAGGACGCCTTCGGCAACACGGCCAGCGGCTACGTGGGCTCCATCCGCTTCACCTCCGATGACGAGGACGCGGTCCTGCCCACCGACTACACCTTCACCTCCGCCGACCTGGGCGTGCACGTCTTCACCGAGGGGGTGGAATTCCACACCTCGGGGACTCGTTCGCTGACCGCCGCCGATGTCGCCCAGGGCTCCAGGAACGGGACCCAGTCCGACATCACGGTGCTGCCCGGTCCCGCCGAGGCGCTGCAGGTGAGCGGCGTCCCCAGCGAGCTCGACGCCGGCACCCGCGCCTCGGTCAACGTTCGGGCCCTCGACGGATTCGGCAACGCGGTGACGGGCTACGTGGGCACGATTCATTTCGAGTGCAACGGCTGCAACGCCACCCTGCCGGACGACTACCACTTCCTGGCCGAGGACAACGGGAACAAGACGTTCACCAACGAGGTCATCCTGCGCGCGCCCGGCACCTGGAGCCTCGCGGCCACCGACCTCGCCGACGAGTCGATCACCGGGGCCCAGCCCAACATCACCGTTCGGCTGGGTCCTCCGGCGCAGCTGGGCTTTCTTCAGGCTCCGCTCGCCGCCCAGACCAACGTCGTCTTCGCCCAGACGCAGGTCGCCATCCAGGACGCGGGTGGCAACACGCTGCCGACCTCCACCAACACCGTCACGATCAGGCTGGGCGCCACCACCTCGGGCGCCGCGCTCCACGGCACGCTCAGCGTCGATGCCGAGAACGGCGTCGCGCGCTTTGACGACCTGCTCATCGACCTGCAGGGCTCCGGCTACACGCTCGTGGCGGCCTCCGGCAACCTCGTGGAGGCCGAGACCGACCCCTTTGACGTCAGCGGCTGCCAGGTCGGCTACACCGGCCCGAGCTGTGAGGAGTGCATCCCCAGCTTCCATCGCCCGGTGGGCGAGCCCACGGTGTGCGTGAGCTTCTGCGAGCAGCCCATGCCCTGCACGAATCCGCCCACCAAGACTTGCGACGGCAACGTCTCGGTCAGCTACGGCGACGGCGCCTGCACCCCGACCGCGGCTTCCCCCTACTTCACCTGCGACTACTCCGGGAACACGACTCACACCAACTGCGCCGCGACGAGCCAGATCTGCGATCCCAGCACTGGCGAGTGCGTCGCTGACCCCTGCGACACCGACCCCTGCGAGGTCCCGGAGGCGGACTGCTCGGCGGACCACGTCACCCTCTCCACCTACGCCGTCGACTGCACGCCCATCGACGCCACGCAACGCGAGTGCACACCTCGGGTCGCCAGCACGGTCAACTGCTCGCTGATCGCCGGGCAGGTCTGCCTCAACCAGGGCTGTGAGGCGGTGGCGGCCCCGGTGGCGCAGGACCTGCTCATCACCGAGGTGATGGCCAATCCCTCGGTCGCCGATGAGGCGCGCAAGTGGATCGAGATCCGCAACCTCTCTGATCACCGGCTCAATCTGGCTGGCCTCGTGTTGGAGGAGGCGACCGGGACCGTCAAGACGTTCACCTTGCCGTCGACCCCGCTGCTGGTCGATTCGGGCGACTACTTCGTGATCGGTGGCTCGATCGATCCTCTTCAGAACGGCGGCGCGGCCGTGGACCTCGCCTGGGAGAGCCCCTTCACCATCGCGGCCGCGGCCGGCGACTTGAGCATCAAGTCCGGCAGCGACGTCCTCGAGCACCTGGTGTGGGACGCCCGGTTCCCCAGCGACAGCGGGGAGGCGATGAACCTCTCTTCCAGGCTCCTGGTCAAGGGCGTCAGTGAGCATCCCTGGTACTGGTGCGGCGCCACCGACTTCATCGCTGGTGGCAGCGGCGACAAGGGTACGCCGGGGGGCGCCAACGCACCTTGCAGCATGCCGGTCGCGGCCTCGCTCACCTGGTGCAACGCCCAGCGGATCGACCCGGCAGCGGTGGCGGCGCTGCTCCCCATCGCGTCATACGGCCGCTTCTACGGGGCCGGCGTGACCGACCAGAACAGCCAAGGCAACGACCTCTATCCCTTCGTCGTCGCCGAGATGGGGTGGGGCGCGGACAACGACGCCACCGGCTGGACGACGTGGGCTCCGGCGACCTTCAACGACGTCTGGGCTCCCACCGCGGGGCTCGATCTCGGCCGAGACGAGATGAAGCGGACCCTGATCTTTCCGGCGGCGGGCACCTTCGCATGGGCCTTCCGCTATGCCCTGAAGGACCCGGTCTCCGGCCAGCAGGGCAATTGGACCTACTGCGGCGCGGCGGATATCGCCTCCACTCCGACGGCTGGACCCTGGGCCAGCATCGTGGTGTCGCACACCGCGGAGAGCACCAACCTGCAGCTCGGCGCCTTCGTGGCAGCGGTTGACGGGACGGTCTCGCTGCCGGTCGCCGGGGCCCTCGTCACCTATGTGAAGCCGGGCGGGGGCAGCGGCAACGACGGTCCGGGCTTCTTCGTTCAGGCCAAGCTGTCTGGGCCGGCGCTCTTCGTGGCGGTGGACCCTGCGACCCTGAGCCCTGTCCCCGCCGTGGGCGACGAGGTGGCCTTCACCGTGACCCTGAAAGCCACCCAAGACGGGCTGGCTCAGGTCGCGGCGCTCTCCGACTGGTCACGGTCGAGTGCGGGCCACGACGTGGCTCCACTCGCTCAAGACGCGAGCAGTGCCAGCGATCTGGCGAGCGGCATCGCGACCTGGCAGAGCAGGCTCATCGACCTGACCGCCGAGGTTCAAGCTGACTTCGCGCCGGAGGTTGGCGCATTCCTCATCGCGCCCATCACTACCGCTGGCTACCTGGCGCCCGACGCCAACCTGCGGCTGCGCATGCCCTATCAGCTGGTCTACCAATACGACCTCGTCCCCGCCTGCACGGTGGCCATCGAGAAGACCCCGCTGTGGCGCAGCGGCGCCACGGCTCAACCTTCGGCGTGGACGGCAGCCGACTTCTCGGTCAGCGGGTGCCCGGCGCCGCGCGTGGTCACCGCCAAGGCCCGGAGCAACAACTCGTTCGTCGTGGTCTTCGACCGAAATCTCGCCCCCGCGTCGGTGCTTGCCGATGGATCCCAGTTCGCCGTGACCCCGGCGGTAGGCGTCAATGGTGCGGTCGCCAGTGGACGTGAGGTGCTGGTGACCACTGCTTCGACGATCGACGAAGTTGCGGGCTCGTTCCCCGCCTCCTACACGGTATCGGTGAGTGCTTCTCTCGAGGACACCGCTGGGGGTGGCGTGGATCCGGCTGCGAACGCCGCCTCCTTCGAGGGCACAGGTCTCGGGGGCTCGGGGTGCTTCCTCGACGTGTTCATCAACCAGGTTTTCGCGGGTGGTGGTGAAGAGGGAGCTCCGCTGAAGAGCGATTTCGTCGAGCTGCACAACCGCAGCATCAGCGCAGCGATAGACCTCTCGACGTGGTCTCTACAAACCGGCAAGACGGGCGCGGACTGGCAAGTCACGCCCCTGAACGGCAGCATCCCGCCAGGCGGCTTCCTGTTGATCAGGCTCGCGAGCAGCGGAACGAGTGGAGCGGACCTCGTGAGTATCGACTTCAACTCGACAGCCGCTCTCGACGTGACGGGAGGCAAGCTGATACTCGCCACGACCCAGACCGTCTTCACCGAAGCATGCCCGACGGGTGCCGATGTGGTGGACCTCGTGGGCTTCGGGGCGACTGACTGCTTCGAAGGCACCGCCGCTTCACCGCTGGCTACGTTCTCTGCCTTACGCCGCCCGGGCGACTGCATGGACGCCGTGACGAACAACTCCCAGGAGTTCGTGCTCCAGCCTCCGGCACCGCGCAGCTCCGTCTCCGTGCCAGTCGGCTGCGGTTGCGACTAGTGGCCCGTCACTCACGTTGAAGCGATTCCCGAGGGCCGGCCCCGCGCCGGCCCTCGGTGTCTGTTGCCCCTTGGCCTCGTGGCGTGGCCGGCGCGCCGCACTGGCGGGTGCGGAGCGCGCCGCACCCTGCTAGAAGACGGCGTTGGCAGGCCGGCTGCAGTCCCCAGCTCGAGGCTCAACAGGAGGTCCAGCGTGCCGATCGTCGTTCAAAAGTACGGCGGCTCTTCGGTCGCCGATCCCGCCAAGATCAAGGCCGTCGCCCAGAAGATCGCCGACCGGCGCCGGGCCGGGTACGACGTGTGTGTGGTCGTCTCGGCCATGGGGGACACGACCGACGAGCTGCTGACGCTGTCGAAGAAGGTCACCGAGAACCCCCAGAAGCGCGAGCTGGACATGCTGCTCACCGCCGGCGAGCGCATCTCCATGGCGCTGCTGTCGATGGCGCTCAACGACCTGGGGGTCGCGGCGATCAGCTTCACCGGGAGCCAGTCGGGCATCATCACCAACGACAGCCATACCCACGCGCAGATCGTCGAGGTGCGCCCCTACCGCGTGCGCGACGAGCTCGAGCTGGGCAAGGTGGTGATCGTCGCCGGCTATCAGGGCGTCAGCTACAAGCGGGAGATCACCACGCTGGGCCGCGGCGGCTCGGACACTACCGCAGTGGCGATGGCCGCGGCCTTGGGCGCCGAGTCCTGCGAGATCTACTCCGACGTGGACGGGGTCTTCTCCGCCGACCCGCGGGTCGTGCCCCAGGCCAAGAAGCTCAAGGAGATCGCCTACGAGGAGATGCAGGAGCTGGCTGAGGCCGGGGCCAAGGTGCTCAACGCCCAGGCGGTCGAGTTCGCGCGCAAGGCGGGCATCGCCATCGACGCCCTCTCGACCTTCAAGGCCGGCGAGGGCACGCGCGTGCAGGCGGCGGCGGGAGGCGCGCGGCGGGTGACCGGCATCGCGGGGGAGAAGGAGATGGTGGCCCTCACCCTCCGGGACGCCACCCCCGCCTCGTTGTCCGAGCTGTGCGAGTTCCTCGATGCTCGCGGCGTCGCCGGCCAGCAGCTGGCGCTCGCGGGTGCGGGCGCGACGATGGGCCTGCCGCTGGAGAACGTGCACGGCTACGGGGCATTCAAGGAGGCGCTGCAGCAGCGCTTCGGCGAGCGCGTCGCCCTGCGCGAGGGCGTGGGCACGGTCTCCGCCGTGGGCGTGGGCATCAACGCCGACCACGCGCATCTGCGCCGCGCGATCTCGGCGATCGAGTCGCTGGGCGTGCCGGTGCTGGGCGTGCACAGCTCCCCGCTCAAGCTCTCTCTGCTGGTTCCGGTGGAGAACGTGCCCGAGTGCGTGCGCCGGCTCCATGAGGCGCTGGTCGAGGGATAGGCAGGTCCGCGAGCGGGTGCCAGCGCTCCGTTCCCGTCGGCGATGGTTCGCTCGGGGGCGTTGAGCGCGTGAACCTCATTCAGCGTCGAGTTCGTCCGGGAGGTCGCGACGCTGGTGCAGCACGCGGATCACCTCAACTCGCTGGTCGGTATCGAAGTAGAAGACGAGGTAGGGGAACCGGGGCGTGCTGATGTGGCGCAGGCCGGGCATGTCCAGCTCATGGGAATAGCGGGGTGAGCCTACACCCGGAGACCTGCCGATTCTCTCGACCGTGTCCCGCAAGCTCTCGAGTAGCGCCTCCACCTCTTCCGGCGCCTCGACCAGGTAGAAGTCCAGGGCTTCGTCGATGTCGGCGTTCGCTCGGGCGCGCAGGAAGACGGGCTTGTGTGTCATGTCCTTCGGCGCAGAGCGAGAGCCTTGCCGAGCGCCTTGCGCTTGGCCGCCCAGAAGGATTCGTCTGCTGGGCCGCTGGTGGGGGACTCGAGCCCCTCGACTAACAGCCCGCGGAGATGCTGGCGCGCCTGGTCCTTGCGGATGAGCTCGCGCACGTACTCGCTCGAAGTACCGTAGCGGCCCGACGCGACGCGCTCATCGACGAATGCCTTGAGCGATTCCGGAAGGGAGATGTTCATGGTTCCCATGAGCCAAGAATAGCGACCGCGCCGTCTTGTGACAAATTTTGCCATCCAGGCTATTGGACCCGACTGGGCGAGGGACCGCGCGCCACCACCTGCCTGCGGCGAACGTAGCGAGGAACGAAGGGCTTCGACGGCCAGCTTCTCTTTCAAGGGGAGGGCGCGCTGCTGACGTGCCTGGACGCAGAGCCAGCCGCATCTCAGGCTTCAGAGGCGGCGGCGCCTCCCTCGTAGAGAGGCCAGCAAGCCGAGGACAGGGACCGTAGACAAGGCGGTGGTGGTAGCCGCGCATCCACAGCCAGAGTTCGCGGCGGGTGCCGGCTGCCCACCTGCGTCCGCCATCGCCGTCCCCACGTCCACAGAGTCGGCGCCCGCATCCTCGCCGCTGACATCGGGCGCGTGCGCCGCGTCGGGAGATGAAGACCCCGCGTCTGCGTCAAGGCCGGTGGGGGAGGGGAAGCTGCCCGTGGTGATGGGGAGGATGACGGAGCTGGGCATCGCCGGGTCGCGGAAGAGGGTGACCTCGTGGACCTGCGGACCGGGGTTGGTGGCGAGCGCCGCGGCGACTCCGGGGTTTGGCTCGTAGCGCGGGCTCGAGCTGGGCTGAACCGAGAGGCGCAAGGCATGGCCGCGGGGGAGCACGAACGCCACCGGTCCCACCTCGACCTCGAACAGCGCCGGCGTCCCCGGCGTGAGCGGGCGGATGGCGTCGCTTCCGCCGAGGAAGCGTCCGCGACGGATGCCGTCTGCCAACAGCATCGCTCGCCCGCTCGGGGTCACCTGCGAGAGCCGCACGATGACGTCGGCGTCGGTGGTGCTGCTGGCGGCGTGGATTCGCGCCACGACGTCGCCGTCGAGGGTCACGTCCTGGTCCGCGGGGAGCGTGGTAGCGGTGAGCACGTCCGCGCGGGAGTCGAGCTCCCCCTGGTCGAAGGGGCCCGCCGGAGTGCTCAGATTGCCGCCTCCCCGCGAGGGGATGGGTTGGGCCGGGTTCGAGGAGAGGACTGCGGCAGTCTCCGACGCGACCGGGGCTCGCTCGGACAGCGAGCCGTCGTCGTGCAGGTAGAGGGTGGTGGCGGTAGAGGGGGGCGGCCAGGCCTGGGCGGTCAGCCACTCGCCGTTCGCGGTCCGGCCGTCGTCGCCCAGCCTCATGCGGTAGTAGCGCACGGGCGGGAGGTCGGGCCGGGGCCCGTCCTTGAGGCACCAGCCGAAGAAGGCCGCGAGGTCGGCCACGAGAGCCGTGTAGGGCGCGTCGGCGGGAAAGCTCACCTCGCCCTGCACCGTCTCGCCGATGCCCCCGTGCGTCCAGGCGCCGAAGACCAGGAACATGTCTGCGCGCGCCGAGGGGTCGGCTCCCTGCTGCAGCAGGCGGTGGGTCTTGACCGTGTCCTTGGCGAAGATGTCGAAGAAGC
>JACRCT010001025.1 GCA_016218885.1 Deltaproteobacteria bacterium
GTCCGCCGGAGGTGCTCGCCGTGGAGGACGTGGACGTTCCGGTCCCCCGCGCTGACGAGGTGCTCATCAGGCAGCACGCGACGACCGTGACGGCGGCCGATTGCATGATGCGGCGGGGGGACTCGTTGATGGGGCGAGCGCTGCTGGGGTTTTTCAGGCCCAGGCGTCGGTACCGCATCATGGGGATCGAGCTGGCTGGGGAAGTGGTCGACGTCGGGGCGAAGGTGACCCGCTTTCGCCGCGGCGATCGGGTGTTCGGGTTCGCCGGCTTCTCGGTCGGGTGCTATGCCCAGTACAACCGCCTGCCGCAAGACGCCTCGTTGGCAATCATGCCCGCGGGGCTGGGCTTCGAAGAGGCCGCGGCAATCGTCGACGGTGGAACCACGGCCCTGTTCTTTCTGCACGACCTGGCGAGGATTCAGAAGGGCGACCGGGTGCTCGTCGTGGGAGCGTCGGGTAGCATCGGGACGTCTGCAGTCCAAGTCGCCTCGCGTGCCGGCGCGGAGGTGACGGCGGTCTGCAGCGGCAGGAACGCAGACCTGGTTGGATCTCTCGGCGCGGCTCGAAGCATCGACTACACCAGAGAAGACTTCACCCAGCCCGGCGAGAAGTACGACGTCATCTTCGACACGGTCGGCAAGAGCTCGTTCGCGCACTGCCGGGATTGCCTGACTGACGACGGACGGTTCCTGACGACGGTGGGCGGATTGAGCGAGTACCTGCGAACGTTCTGGACGGCAGCCTTCGGCAGAAGGAAGTTCGTGTTCGGGATGTCGATCAAGAAGGACCGCTCGCTCCAGACCTTGAAGGAGATGGTCGAGTCGGGGGCCTTCGTTCCCGTCATCGACAGGCGGTACACGCTGGAGCAGATCGTCGACGCCCACCGATACGTAGAGGCGGGCCGCAAGAGGGGAAACGTGGTCGTGGCCGTGCAGCACTGAGCGGGCGGAAGTGGATGCCCTCCAGAACATGGGCCGAGAATTCCCGGTCTCCCCGAGCGCAGGGGCGACCCTTCGGCAAGCTCAGGAGCGCGAGCCCCGGAGTCGAGGGGCCCCTCGACTCCGCTCCCACCGCTGCGCGGCGGGAGCTACGCTCGGGGTGACCGGAATCCTGGTGTTCGATGTTCAGGATGGCATCCACTCCCGAGCGGGCTCGCGATGCGAAACGTCGCGCCGGGACGAGGGCTACCCATGAAGACGTTCGTTCGCATCGCGTCGGTTTCCCAGATCCACCAGATGCTCGGCAGCGAGCCGCCGAGCCACCCCCTGATCTCCCTGCTCCGGAGCTCGCAGCGAGCGCCTCTGGCGCCTCAGGTTCCCGTCCTGAACGTCACCTTCGTCTCCGCGCTCTACACCATCAGTCTCAAGCAGGGGAGCGAGTGCGGGATCAAGTACGGGCGCGAGACCTACGACTTTCAAGAAGGCAGCCTGATGTTTCTGGCCCCTGGACAGGCCGTCACGCCGGTCACGAAGCCGGTGGACCTGAACCCGGAGGGCGGCGGCTGGACCCTGATGTTCCACCCCGAGCTGATCCGCAGGTTCCCGCTCGGCGACAAGATGGCGGGGTTCAGCTACTTCGCCTACGACTCCCACGAGGCCCTGCACCTGTCGAAGCCAGAAAGAGAAACCGTGACGGACATCGTCCTCCGCATCGAGGAGGAGTACCGGCAGAACCTCGACCTCCACAGCCCGGAGCTCATCGTTTCGAACCTCGAGCTGCTGCTGAACTACTGCAAGCGCTACTACGGCAGGCAGTTCGTCACCCGCACCAGCGCCAATCGCGACGTCGTGACGCGGCTGGAAGCGTTTCTGTCGGACTACTTCCACTCCAACCGCTGCGAGCGCGAGGGCATACCCAGCGTTCAGCAATGCGCCCGGCAGATGGGGTATTCGCCGAACTACCTCGGCGACCTGCTCAAGAAGGAGACGGGCAAGAGCACCCGCGAGCACATCCACTTCCACCTGATCGAAAAGGCCAAGAGCTTGCTCCTCGGCTCGAACGAGACGGTGGAGCGAATCGCCTATGCACTGGGATTCGAGTACCCCCAGCACTTCTCCAAGCTCTTCAAGAGCCAGACTGGCATGTCGCCAGCCGAGTATCGGCACTGAGCCGTCGAGATGGCGGCGCGGCTTCCGTTGTCCGATCTCCGCGATGGCCCGCGCAGCCGGGCCTCCCTCCAAAGGCATTCCTGCCCAATCCGGTCCGACGTCATTCTCGAGGACTGCGCCCGGGCTTAGCCGTCGGGCCTCCATGGGAGCAGGCCGAGCTCCCTGGTTCGAGCCTGCTCACCTGGGCAACGTTGCCCAGGTGAAGCCCGGCGGCAGACCGGCCGTCGTTGGGCCAGGCAAGCGGCGGGCGCGCCCCCCTTCAGCCCCGGGGGAACGCGCCGGACGGGAGACTCGCCGGGTGAGCCCGATCCCGGAAACGACTTCCGGCGCCTCGTACTACTATCGGGCCTCTCCATGAGCCGGGACCTGACGAGCGAGGTGCGAACGCTGCGCGACCGGCTCGATCTGCTCGCCAGCGAGCCGCTCGAGCCTCCGAGCATCGCGGACCAGCTCTGGTCCTTCACCCACCGCGAAGCCGTCCGCTGCCGCAGGCTTCTCGAGCAAGATCGGGTCATCGAGCGCGCCGGCCTGCACACGCTGGCTGACGCACGGCTCCTCCGGTCGCTGATGAGGGACGACCCTCGTCTGGCGCAGGCAGGGCAGCGGCTGGTGCGCGGCGCGGGCCGAGCCGTCCACGAGCTGAGCGTGCGCATCGCGCAGGCGCA
>JACRCT010000009.1 GCA_016218885.1 Deltaproteobacteria bacterium
TCTCAAGCCTCGGCGACCCGCCAGTCGGAGCTTCCGGAGTCGGCGCTCGGCGCTCGGCGCTCGGCGCTCGGCGCTCGGCGCTCGGCGCTCGGCGCTCGGCGCTCGGCGCTCGGCGCTCGGCGCCGGGTGCGGAGGGCCCGGCCGATGCGCCGGCGGCTCCGGAGTGGGGCGCTGGGAGGGAGGCACGGCATGATCTGCGAGGCGATGGCCATGCTCACGCTCGTGTGCCTTGGCGCACAGCCAGCGGCTCCCTCGGCGGGGGCGTGGCGCAAGATCCTCGAGGTGACGGAGCGCGTGGACGTCGAGACGCTCGAGCGTTTCGCGGTGGTCGAGGGACTGGTCCTGCAGATCGATCTCGAAGGAGAGCAGCTGCCGACCGCGCTCTTGCGCTTGGTGGAGCTCAAGTTTGCATCCCACGAGAAGTGGCTCGCCCTGTCCCGGTTGACCGTCGCGAGCGTGGCGGAGGCGGCCAGGTTCCGGCCGGCCCGCGTGGTGATGCCACTGGGACACCAGCCGCTGACCCGTGAGGTCGTCCAGGCGGTGAGGGCACTCGAGGCCAAGATCAGGGTCGTGGAGCTTCCGGAGGACTTCGGTCCGAAGGACTTGAAGCGCGCCGCCCAGCTCGGACCGACCGTCCTCGCCTATCGCACGCTTGCCGGCGAAGCGCCAACGGCCCAGCAGCTGGCGCCCCTTGCGAGACAACCGTTCATCAAGCAGATCCTGGTGCTCCCCAACGACGGGCCGGAGGAACTCCTGGAGCTCCTGCGCCCGCTGTCGCCGTTGAGCCTGGAGGTGCGGCTGCTCCCTGGCACCCGACCGGCGATGCTCCAGGCGCTCAACAGAAGCCTCGAGGAAGTGGAGGTCACGCTCCTGGCTCACCACTCGCTGCGCGATTCCGATATCGCGCCCTTCGCCGTCCTTCCTCGGCGCGCCCTCAAGGTGCAGGGGCGCAGCCTCTCGGCCAACGACGCGCCCGCCGACTTGCCGGAGCGACTGGCCGCGTTCAGGTAGGCGGGCTCGGCGGGTGAGCTGGGGCCCTGCCGGGCAGACACGAGGCTGGCGGCCCTGGGACGAGCTGCGGAGTGGCTTCCGGCGGCCGGAGGGCGCTGGGGCGCCGCACCCAGAGCCCACTCCCCTCTCTCTCGAGACCAACTTCCCCCGTGATTTCCAGATGTGGCCGTCGGAAGCAGCTCTTGCCCCTCGGTTCCGACAATCCCTTGAGGTAGGATTAGTGCAACTGTCCCGGAGTCCCAAATGAGCGACTACTCTCGAATCGGCCTGCGTCCCTCCCATGTCCCCCAGTTTCAGCGGGCCGAGATCGAGGGCACGGAGGTTGACCAGACCCAGGCGCCCAGTGCCCCGGGGACCAGTCCCGCCGTTGAACCTGCCCTGCCAGGCAAGGACGAGTATGTGGCGATGAAGTTGTCGAGCACCTCGATGTACGCCGGCTCAGCCACCGCGCGCTTCGGCCAGTCTATCTGTGACTACGCGACGGGCATCCGGGAGTCCGTGCGGAAGGACAACCAGCAGTTGGAAGAGCAGAGCGACCACGGAGCCGTCAGGTTCCTCAACGGTATCGCCGAGAAGACCGGGGATTTTATCGCCGCTCCTCTGACGGCCGTTGGAACTGGGCTGAAGCTCGCCAACGACGCGGGAGAACGAAGAAGGGGCATGAAGGAGGTCGATGCGATCGTCCTTGGTTCGGCGAAGGCCGTGATCGATTCAGCGGAGGCCGTGGTCGCTTCTGGAGAGCGCTTCGCCGACAATCCCGACGCGGAGGTCCGCCGAATCGGGAGCAAGGTCAATGAAGGGGCCAGCCAGGCCAGGGACGCCTTCATGCAGGATCCCTATAAGAACCTCGGGAGAATCGCTGGAACCCTCGCCTTGGCGCCCGCGGGGGCCGGGGCCGGGAAGGCGATGCTCGAAACTGGGGCGAAGGCTGGGGCGAAGGCCGGGGTGAGCGGCTACAAGGCACTCAAGGGCCTGGGCGAAGGGGGCTTCATCGAGCTGCCGGGGTTGGGCAAGGCCGGCGGACCGAGGGTGGGTGGGGTCTCGATTGCCGAGGATATTGCCAAAGGAACGACCACCCTGCGCAGGGACCAGAAGATCTACTCATCCACCAAGTTCCATCCCGGAAAGTACGATGATGAGAAGGGGCTCTTTGCGACCATCTCTCGCAAGAAGCCGGACGGTACCCTGCGAACCGATGCCGAAGTGAGCAAACTCGGCGAGTATTTGCACAAGCAACAGGGTGCGCTCAAAGAGGCACTGGGGCCCGATGGTGACATCATCCCCACGATCTCGCACGAGACCGGGGGGGTGATCCGCCAATGGACCCACCTTGACCGCGACGGAAGCCCCTTGGGGCAGGGAGTCCCCTTCCACAAACTGGACGCCGACGCCAAGGCTGTGGCCGCGGGCAACTTCGAGCGGTTGACCGCTGAGGCCGAGAAGATCATGGGGCCGCTCAATTCCGATCTCCGCGCCTTCGGCTTCGACCCGGAGACCGGCAAGGTCCTTGTCTGGCGAGATCCCGTCCTCTTGCCCGAGACCTGAGCCTCGCCCCCAGATGGCGCGCCAAAGCGATCGGAGAGTCCACGTGGAGAAGGGGAAGAAGGCCCCAAGGCCGAGTCCGGCGAAGCCCGGCGACCACCAAGCTCCGAGCGCCAAGCGCTTCTTCGAAGAAGAGATCCCGGCGGCGCTCAAGGCCGCCGAGGTCGCCTGCCGGACCATCGGCAAGACCTACCAGTTCGTGCTTAACGGCCCGGGCGGGGGCAGCTGGGTCGTCGATCTCGCTACCATCTCGTGCAAGCCAGGTCGCCTCGAGAAGCCCGATCTCCACCTGGAGATGGATTCCAAGGACTTCACCGCGATGATCTCGGGACTGCTCAGCGGGAGGGAAGCCGCCCGCACCGGCCGTTTCCAGCTTCGGGGCAACGTCGAGCTCCTGACCGTACTGGGGCGAATGCTCCAGCCCAGCCAAGGCCCGCGCCTCTAGCCCGGACATCCCCCGCACAGCTTCGTTGACTGCGCTATTCGCGTCTGCCTCGACGACGGCGCATGGCGGAGAGGCCCGCGAGAGGTCAACTTCGGACAGCCCCATCCTCCTTCGACGTCTGCGTCCTTTCCCTGCCCGCACTCATGGAAGGCGTCGGCCGGCCCGACCACGCGCTCGATTCCCGGGCGAGCCAAGGCAATGCCGAGGGCGACGGCCCCTGGGTTATCATTCCCGGCCATGAGCATCGCCCCTCCGCCCCAACCCGTCTCCCTCGCCGCCGGAGCCCGGCTCTCCGACACCTATGAGCTGATCTGCCTGATCGGCCGCGGCGGAATGGGAGCGGTCTGGGAGGCCCAGCACCTGCGCCTTCCCAAACGCGTGGCGGTCAAGGTCCTGCGGGAGGAGGTGGTGGGGGAAGACCCCGAAACCTTCCAGCGCTTCCGCCGGGAGGCGGAGATCGCCTCGCAAATTGGCCATCCGCACATCGTCGAGGTGCTCGACTACAACGTCCTACCCGACGGCGTGCCCTACATCGTCCTCGAGCTCCTTCAGGGCGAGAGCCTGGCGCAGCGGCTGCGGCGCGGACCTCTCTCGCTCGAGGCCGTCCTCACCCTCTCCCAGCAGATTGGCTCGGCGCTCCAAGCCACCCATCAGCGGGGGATCATCCACCGGGATCTCAAACCGGCCAACATCTTCCTTTGTCCACGGGAAGTGGGCGGCGAGACCCGCGATCACGCCAAGGTGCTCGATTTCGGGATCTCCAAGATCGTCGGGGACGATAGCGTCCAGACCCAGGGCTCGGGCGTGCTGGGAACTCCGCGGCACATGGCCCCCGAGCAGATCACACGCCAAGGGGAGATCGATCATCGCGTCGACCAGTTCGCCCTGGCCACCATCGTCTTCGAATGCTTGAGCGGCAAGCCACTGTTCCCGGGCGACGTCGCCGCCGCCCTCTACCAGGCCGTCCACCAACCCGTGGCCATCGCCTCTCGCCTGCCCTCGGCCCCCGCCTCGGTCCAGCGGGCCCTGGAGCGAGCCCTCCAGAAGGACCCGGATAGGCGCTTCCCGGACATAGCGCAATTCGTGGCCGCCTTCGCCGGGGCGCCTGCGGCAGCTGACGTCGAGTGCGACGCAACCCTGCGGCGCAAGCAGCTGCCTTCCTCCTCTCCCTCTCCCCACCCTGGGCGACGCCATCGAGGATGGTGGGTGGGCGCTCCCCTCCTACTCCTGAGCACGCTCGGGCTGGCGGCGCTCTTTGTCTTTCCAAGGTCCGCAGACGAGCGCGCTGGGCTGCCGGCCCGCTTCGTCACCGCGCCCGATGGCTCCACCGGTTCGAGCGCCCTACCCGGCAGCGCTCCGGACATCGGCGCGAGCGCCGTCATGGCGATCGGCGTCTCCCCCGAGGCCGCGACGCCGGCGCTCGCGGAGTCGGTGGCGGGGGTTCGGTCCGGCCCGGCCCCGGCTCCGGCCGCGGCCCCGGCCCCGGCAACCCCGCTGAAGGAAGCCCTCCCCGCCGCCTTGGCCGCTGAACTGAAAGAGGCGGAACGGATGCTCGCCGCCAAGGACTTCCACGGGGCCGATCAACTGGCGCGCCGAACGCTACCGACCCTGGTCACCAGCCGCGCGAACTCGGTCATCGTCCGCGCGGCCTGTGGCCTGGGGAATCTCGACGGCGCCAACTCCTGGCTTCACCGGGTCGCAGCGAGCGACCGTCCGCGGGTCTTCCGCGAGTGCCGGGCGCTGGGACTGGAACTCGCCGGCCAGCGGTAGCCGAACGCAGCGACTAGTCGCAGGGCATTCCCAGCTTCTCGCCGACATAGACCCCGAGGTCGCCGTAGATCATCGACAGGTTCTCCTGCACCGGAACCCACTGCAGCGCCTGGGTGCGAGGGCCGTCGATCCAACTGGCGGCCTGCTTGCCGAGCAGCAGCCGCAGCTTCCCGTTCTTGCTGGCGAAGAGCTCGCCTTCGGAGTCGGCGACGACGTCGAGCATCTTCTGCTGCTTCAGGCTGCCCTTGGGCCCCACGAACAACCGGAAGCTCCTGCTCGTCTCGGGGGTGATGCCCCGATCGACGTAGTAGTAGGTCCCCTTGCTGTCACGCGCGAGGCCATGAGGCTCGCGCTTGAGTAGAGGTGCCTCGAAGGGCAGGGCGAGAAAGCCGCGGGTCGCAGCGGCGTCCAGCAGCGTCCAGGTGCCAGTGCGCGCTCCACACCGCACCTCGCAGGTCTTCTTCTCCTGATTGACGCTCACCGCAGACCAGCCATACCCCTGCCCCTCCTGGTTGGCGAAGCGGGGATCCGCCACGGGGATCACCATTTCGGCCTTCAAGGTCTTCTCATCTTCCATTCGGGGGACGTCGTAGAGGTGCCTGGCATCGCCCACCGCGAGCTTGAAGGGCTCGACGGGGCTCTTTCTGCCGATGACGAGGAAGTGCGAGTGATTGTCGGTGCACGCCAGACCTTCGCGTGCGGCGATCAACTCGCCGAGGGCGGGGCCGCCCGCGACGCTTACCTTGATCAATTGCACCGCGAATGCGTCCATGTCGGGAAGCGCCTCGGGGTTGAACGTCCAGGTGGCGACTCCTTGCCCGTCGAGTTCGGCCTTCGCCTCTGCTCCCCAGCGGCAGACGACCTTCTTCACGTGGCCCGCCACCAGTTCGGCCGCCGCTGGAGAGAGGGCGAGCGCGCTCAGCGCTCCCGCGGCGGCAGCGCAAGGACCGGTGACCCCGTTGCGAAGCTGCTCGTCCGAGGCGCCGCTCCAATCGAACTCGAAAGGAGTCTGGAGCGAGCCGTCCTTCTGCTCGGACGCGATCCACGCGGCGAGGCGCGCCCGAAGTAGCTCGACGGTGCGGGCGCGCTCATAGCCCTGGAGCCGCTTCAGGGTCCCGTCGGCAGCCTGTCGCCGATGGGTCGCGCAAACTGCCGCGACGTCCAGGGCTTGGGTTTTCGCCGCGTCGACGGAGAGGTCCGCAAACTCGGTCCCCGCCGGCGGCATCCACATGTAGCGGGAAGGCGTTCCAGGTCTCTCGTGCAGCAGCGGCCGGGAGGAGCCCGCCAACGTGGTGAAGAAAAGGACGGCGATATTCGATTCCCGCTCTCGGTTCGCCAACATGACCGCACCGTCATATTCGGTGCCCGTGCCATTCAGCCGGAGCAGCGCTTTGTCGGCAACGCCTTCGACGGGAGCGAGCGAGACGAGGGTGACCTCGACGCCGCCGGCACCTACCAGGACCACGCCAGTGGTCGGTTCTGCCCCCGTCCAGTGCACCTGCGGGTCCACCTGCGGGACTCCGTGCGCGCAGACACACAGCGCGAGGGGAAGGATGGCCGTGAGCGTGAGCTTCTGCATGAATGAGTCTCCTGGGATCGAGGCCCCACTTCAGAAGGTTGGCGTGCACCCGCTGCGTCTCGAGGAACTTCAGTCGTAACCGTTCACGGATAGCGTCGCTCGCGACCGGCTGAGCGCAGCCGAGAAACCCAGCAAAACCCACCGCTTCCGCGGACCCATTGACACTCGGCGCAGAGTTTGTCCGTATGCTGCCCGATGCGGGCCAAGCAACTCCAGCAATTGGCAGAGCGGCTGACGCGCGAACTCGCGGCGGCGATGGACCGCATCGCGCAGCTCGAGGCCGAGGTCGCCGCACTCAAGGCCAAGCTCGCCGAGAACTCCTCCAACTCGCACAGGCCCCCGTCGAGCGATCATCCTGAGTCCGAGCGCCCTCAGAAGGTGCCGTCGGGGCGCAATCCCGGCGGTCAGCCCGGCCACACCAAGCACGAGCGGCGCTTTCTCTCGCCTGACAAGACGGTCGTGCTCAAGCCGACCTGCTGCACGAATTGCCACCACGCCTTGCACGGGGACGACGCCAAGCCCGAGCGGCACCAAGTCGTCGAGATCCCGCGGGTGAAGCCCGACGTCACCGACTACTGGCTCCATTGCCTGGTCTGTCCGTTCTGCGGCGAGGCGACGCGCGCCGAGCTTCCGCCGGGCGTGCCGCACCGCGGATTCGGCCCGCGCCTGACCGCGATGATCGCGATCTGCACCGGCAAGTTCCGGATGTCCAAGCGGATGGTCCGCGAGCTGCTGGCGGACTTCCTGGGCGTCGAGCTCTCGCTCGGGTCGGTCTCGAATCTCGAGCAGGAGATCAGCGCCTCGCTCGCCGCCCCCGACAAGGAAGCGCGCGCCGAGGCCAGGAAGGCCGAGATCGCCAACCTCGACGAGACGGGCTGGTTTCAAGGCGCCGCAGACGGCCGCGCCCGCCGCGCCTGGCTCTGGGTGGGCGTGACCGCCGCAGTCACCGTCTTCAAGATTGCCTTCAGCCGCGGCGACGACGTCGCCAAGGAACTGCTGGGCAAGGACTGGCGCGGGCTGCTCGGCTCCGACCGCTGGTCCGGCTACCTCTGGGTGCCCGCGAAGCTGCGGCAGCTCTGCTGGTCCCACCTGCAGCGCGACTTCCAGGGCTTCATCGACCGCAAGGATGCGGGGGCCGAGTTCGGGAGGAGGTTGCTCGCGCTCATCGAGCAGATGTTTGCCTGGTGGAGGCGTGTCCGCGCAGGGAAGCTCTCCCGCGCGACCTTCAGGCGCTACATGGTACCGGTGAGGCGCGAGATCCTCTCGCTCCTCCGCGAGGCGGAGGCATGCCCTGCGTCCAAGACCGCCGGCATGGCCAAGCAGATGCTCAAGCTCCACCCCGCGCTTTTCACCTTCGTGGACCGCGCCGGAATCGAGCTGACCAACAACTCCGCGGAGCGCGCCGTGCGGCACGCCGTCATGTACCGGAAGACCAGCTTCGGCACGCAGAGCGACGCCGGCAGCCGCTTCGTCGAGCGAATTCTCACCACCATCGCCACCCTGCGGCAGCAGAAACGCAACGTCCTCGAATTCGTCACGGCCGCGTATCAGGCGCGCCTCCTACGAATTCAGCCGCCCTCGCTGGTGATCGCCAAACGGTGAACGGTTACCTTCAGTCTTCCGCCGCGTGTTTCTTCGCACATCGGTGAATGACCTGCAACGCGCCGGCGAACGGGGGCTCCACGACCGCCTCGGGGTACTGCTCGTCAATGCCCGAGTAGTCCGGGGGCAGCGCGAAGCTCTCCTGCCTCGCTATCCGCCGGACCAGCCTCCAGCGAGAACCCACCCGAGAATGCCGAGAGCTTCTGCGCTCGCTTCTCCGTAACCAGTGCACCTGCGGGTGCCCGGCCGTCCCGGCGCGGCGGCAGGGGCAGGACGCGCGAGAGCTCAGCGCCCTGCGACAAACCCACGGGCACGGGCGCAGCCAGGAAGGTCAGTAGGCCAGGGGGAGCCGCCCCGCGTGCGCGTGCGCCTGTTGGCTCACGGAGCGGAGAGCGGTTGCGCAACTGCGGCCAGTAGGTACCTCGTATCCAGGGACCGGCGGAGGTTGCCTTGCCGTGCCTCGGCCCGCCGCGAGGACGCCGCGGCGTTCGTAGCGCTCACCTCCTCGACGGGATGGGCGCCTACGTGTCGAGGTTCGCCGCTGCCCAGGCGCACGGAGTGAAGCGCTCAGGGTGCTGGTTCACCTCCGCCCCGGGAGAGCGCAGGACCGACACGAGGTACTCATGCACCGGGACGCCGGCCGCCACCGCGGTCTGGAGGATGGTGCGTACCACGTCGAGCACGAAGCGGCCTTCGAGGCTGCTGCGGAACATGGAGCTGCCTTCGATGAGCTTCTCGGTACGTAGCCCTCTCCCGCAGGCTGTTCGTGGGCTCCAGGCGCGGGTCGTCGAGGTAGGCCGTCAGCGCGTCGAAGTGGTTGATGACGTATCGGGCGGCGACGCCGAGAGTCGTGGCCTTCGACCAGCCCTCGGCGATGTCCTTGGCGAGCACGAGGATGTCGTTCCACATCTCGCGGCTCTCCGCCCCGCGCACCGCGAGCACGTTCCTTTCGTTCCGGCCGAACTCGTCGAGTTGGTCCTCGTGCATCGCCAGGCCGAGGAACAGGTGCAGCATGTACTCGCAGCGCACCGGGTCCTGGTCCCTCCAGAGCGCGAAGGGCCGCCTCGCGTGCGCCGTGCAGGCGATGCAGCGGATCTCGAAGCGCGCGAGGAGGTCCGGCGAGGTGACGAGGTTGGACGTGCTCAAGTCGCCCTGGAGGACCAGCTTGCGGCGCTCGTTGTCGCGGCTCTCGAGGATCGACTCGAGCAGGTTTCCGCAGCTCCCGAGATGGCTCCGGTAGAAGACGATGAGGCTTCTCGGATCCGCCGCCTCGCTGCGCCCGGTGACCACCGTCGTGTGCAGCGCCTGCTTGGGCCCGTTGCCGCTTTTGAGCAACGACTCGAAGGGAAACCTGCGGCCGATGCACATCCCGAGCGTGGGCTCCTCGTCGCTGGTGCGCGTCGCCGTGCGGTCGCCCTCCTCGCGTCGGCGCACCCGTGCCCGGTGCGCCTCCTCGCAGCGGCGCAGGCTCTCTTCGGCAGCGGCGGGAGTCCGGTAGTCGCTCCACGGTGGCTTCTCGCTCTGCGCCCCCGGCGGATCGGCGCCCTGCGTATCGCCACAA
>JACRCT010001028.1 GCA_016218885.1 Deltaproteobacteria bacterium
GTGGGTCAGCGCACCTCGATGTGCTTGCGAACGGGACTGCCGCCGGGATCGATCCGGTGGGCATTGGTGGCCGCGCAGGTGAGAAATGCTGGGTTGCGCGGGTTGACATCTGTTGCAAGCGGTCCGGCTCCGTGCTAGCTTCCGACGTCGCGAGGGGAACTCCGAAGACACGGCATCTTGGATTGGTCGCAGCGTCGGCCCCGGCGAGGTGTCGCGGCGATGGCTCGTGCGTGCCTGATAGCCGTCGATGGGCAATCGGCGCCAGCCCCCGAGGCTCTGCTGCGGGAGCTTGCTCGCGCAGGCGTGGAGCTCGTCCGGGAGGGCGATGGGAGCGGGACGAGCCTCTACATCGTGTTCTTCGCCCGCCCCGGCCCTGCCGTGCTCGAAGCTCTGGGGCGGCTGCGACACGATCCGTGGGCGCGCGTCCTGGCCATGGCCGCCCACCCCGATGTGCTGGCGAACGGCTTCTGCTGGGAGTTGCTGCAGGCGGGCGCTTCGGAGGTGCTGGCATGGGACCGCCCCGCGGAGGACGCGGCGACGGCTGCGGCACGTCTGGCGCGCTGGCAGGCGGTCGATGAGCGGGTGCGCTCGCCGGAGGTCCAGGGCCGACTGATCGGCCGGTCGTCGGAATGGATTCGGACGCTCCGGGAGGTCGTGGAGGTCGGGGCCTTCACCTCGAGCTCGGTGTTGGTGGTCGGTGAGAGCGGAACCGGCAAGGAGGAGGTGGCGCGGCTGATCCACGAGCTCGACTCCCGCCCGGACAAGGGAGAGCTGGTCACGCTCGACTGCGCCACGGTGGTCCCGGAGCTCTCGGGCAGCGAGTTCTTCGGACACGAGCGCGGGGCCTTCACCGGTGCCATCGGGCAGCGCGACGGCGCCTTCGCCCTGGCCCAGGGGGGCACCCTCTTCCTCGACGAGGTGGGCGAGCTCCCGCTGGGGTTGCAGGCCCAGCTGCTGCGCGCGGTTCAGGAGCGCACCTTCAAGCGCGTGGGCGGCAACAGCTGGCAGCGCGTCAGCTTCCGCCTCATCTGCGCGACCAACCGCGACCTCGCCGAGGAGATGGCCAAGGGCGGCTTTCGCAGGGACTTCTACCACCGCATCGCCAGCTGGGTCTGTCGCCTGCCGCCGCTGCGCGAGCGAGTCTCCGACCTGGAGCCGCTCATCGAGCGCTTCATCGAGCAGGCCTGCCCGGAGGAGCCTCCGCTGAAGATCGACCCGGCAGTGAGGGACTACCTGCTGCGGCGCGACTACCCGGGCAACGTGCGTGAGCTGCGGCAGCTGGTGCTGCGCATCTGCGGCAGGCATGTGGGCCGTGGGGCGATCACCGTCGGCGATCTTCCCCAGGAGGAGCTGGCCGCGGCCTGGCCCGTTCCAGGCTGGCAGGATGGGTCGTTCGCCGCGGCGATCCAACGGGCGCTGCTCTGCGGAGCCAGCCTCAAGGAACTCGGGCGAGTGACCTCCGAGACCGCTATCCGGTTGGCGGTGGCGGCCGAGGAGGGAAACCTGCAGCGAGCGGCCCGGCGGCTGGGCGTCACCGACCGCGCCCTGCAGCTGCGGCGGGCGCAGCAACAGACTTGAGGTTGGCCGAAGCCCTCTCGGCGGGGCGACCCCGTCCCAAGAGCCGCAGCAGGTTCCCGCCGAGCACCAGTCGCTCGTCGGCCGCAGAGAGCCTCAGCGCCCGGATCTTTGCCAGCTCGACCCCCGGGTGCAGCCATGGGCCGTCGCTGCCGAACAGGAGCTTGCCCGGTCCGGCGCGCTGCACCGCCTCGGCGAGCAGATCGAAGCGGCGCACCGCCGAGGTGTCCGCATAGATGTTGGGGTGGCGGGAGAGAGGATCCAGCAGGGCCTGTTGGGCACGCCAGTCGTCAGCGAAGCTGCCGAGGTGGGGGACGATGAAGTCGACGTCGGGGTACTCCTGCGCGAGCAGCTCCACGACCTCCACCTCGCCCATCACGTCGTAGAGGACCGGCAGGCCCAAGTCGAGGGCCGCCTCGCAGACCTCGCGGCTGATGCGGGCGTCGGCGCGGTGCACCTTCACGCCCACGAAGCCGTAGCGCTCGACCGCGCCCCGCAGCAGCGGCCACACGCGTCCGCGGTCGCGCACCGGGTGCACGAAGGCGAACCCGAGGAAGCGATCGGGGTAGGCGGCGAGCAGCTGCGCCAGCTCGCGATTCGCCTGGGCGTAGTCGGAGTGGAAGGTCGGCATCAGCACCGTCTGGCCGATGCCCGCGGCGGCGGCGCGCCGCAGGTAGGCAGCCAGGGGCGCCGCAGTATCCCAGGGGCCCGTGAGGCCATCGCCTTTCCCGGCGTGGCAATGGCAGTCGATGATCATCGCAGGAAGGCCCACCGCGGCGAGCTCGCCTCCGCCTCGTACTGGCCCCGGCTGCGCGCGAGGCCGTTCTGCTGGGGCGAATACCCTTGCTGGGCGCGGGCTCGTCCTCTCCAGGTCGCCGGCGGCAGCAGGTTCTGGATGGTGAACGGCCCGGTGATCTGGAACGGCAGGGTCGAGCTCGCGTTCCTAAGCCGGGTCGCGGAGGTGATCCCGGTGTTGATCAGGGTGCGGATCAGCGCCTGCTCAACGCCCTTGAGGACGAGCTTGAGCGGCTGGTCGGTGGAATGGGAAGCCAGCCGCCCGAACCACACGCGCAGGGGAAAGACCGGCGGCTGCTGCGGCGCTCTCAGCTCGGCGATGACGCCCACCTCGTACATCTCACGCAGGCGGCCGTGCCACCTCTTGGCGAAGCTCAGGCTCTCGCCTGCGTAGATCGGCTCGCCGCTCCTGCTCTCCACGATGTAGACCCCGGGCGCGGTGAGAGTCCTTCCGGCGCCCGTGAAGGGATAGCGGTCGATCTGCAGCGGCACGGTGCCCCAGTCCAGCGTCGCGGTGAGGGGGCCGCGCAGCACCTCGCCCTCGATGACGTCCTCAGCGCCGGGAGCCGCGTCGGGCTCGAAGGGCTCCAGCGGCTCCACGACTTCGATCGGAGGCTCGGGGGGAGCGACCAGGTAGGACAGGCTGGGGTGGCGCGGCCGCCACTGCTGCCACGGCCTCCATCCCGGGCGTCGACGGCGAGCGCCCCCGCCGACTCGTCTCGAATAGGGAGCCCGGTTTCCGTTAGCGCGTTTCATGTACGGCTCCTTTGCTTCATGGGGAGGAAGGCAGCCTGGGCGTGCCGACCCGAAGGCCTGCCGATCGCCTCGGCGAGGTGCTCCACGGCCTGGTCGATGTCGAGCTCGCTGTGGCCGGTGGTGACGAGGAAGGTGACCAAGGCCGAGGCCCCGCAACGCGAGCGCTGGAGAACGGCCTTCGTTCCAAGGCGCTCGAGACGCTGATGCAGATCTGCCGCGGACAGGCGCGTGGGCGGCGTGAGGCTCTGAACGGGGAAGAGCCCGCCCAGGGCGCGCAGCTCCTTCTCTCGCAGCCGCTCGCGAAAGCGACCGACGAGGCCTGCCAGGCGGGCCCGCAGCTCGTCACCGACGAGCTGGTTGAGCTCCAGAGCCCGCGCGGCAGCCTGGAGCACCGGGACCGAGGGGGGGCTGCAGTGGACGCGGACATCGCTGTTCTCCGCGAGCCGTCGGATGAACGCAGCAGGGCCGGCGATGGCTGCCATGGGCGCCCCGAAGGCCTTGGCCAGGGAGGCGCCGCAGAGGACGTCCGGTCCCGAGATCCCTGCCTGACGCAGCGAGCCTCCTCCTCCTGCTCCATACGGAGCCCCGTCCGCCGGAGTCCCATGGATCCCGAGCGCCTGGGTGTCGTCGAGCACCAGCAGCCCGTGGCGGGAGCGGACCGCCTCGAGGTAGGCGCGCAGAGGCGCGGGTCGTCCGCATCCGGGGCAGAAGCCGTCGCAGACCACCACCGGCCTCTGCGTGCAGCGGCGGAGCCTGTCCTGCAGCGCCTCGGGAGAATGGTGGGCGAAGGAGTGCGCGGGCACGCCGCGCGCCGCCGCGTGCTCGATGCCCCACCGCGCCACGGGGTACAGCCCCTCGTCCCACAGCAGCGTCACCGGCTCACGGGCCAGCTGGTGGAACAGATCCCAGAACAGCGCCAGCGTCGAGGGGGCCAGCACCGCGCGCTCGAGCCCGCACAGCTGTGCGAACGCGCGCTCGACCTCGGGCGCTCCCGGCGGCTCTTGCAGCGCCGCCGGGGTGCCGAGGGTGAGCTGGCCCCACCCCTCCAGTGATCCGCTGTCGTGCCGTAGGTCGAGGTAGAGGGCGGAGGTGAAGTCGAGCGCCGGCGAAGCCCTTCAAGCCGGGCGGCGGGTCGCCTGTTGGGCCTGCAGGCGGGCCCGCAGGTGCACCGAAGGCGGCAGGTAGCGGCTGTCGCGCTGCTGGGGCTCGGTGGCCTCGGCGTTGAGGTCCACGCCGGTGACTGCCCGGTAGGAGTGGATGTAGCGCTGGATCTCCGGCCGCCAGAAGCGTGCCCAGTCGGCGGCGACGTCGCGGTCGTCGATGAGGCTCCAGGAGTTCCAGCGGATGGAGGAGAGCAGCCGCTCGCCGAAGATGGCCAGCTCGCTGAAGGGCACCACGCTGACGTCGGTCCAGCCCTGCAGCGTCTTCATGGTGTCCACCCGGTCCATCCAGTCCTCGGGGTACGGCACCATGGGCCGCCCGCGCAGGAAGTCACGCATCTCCGGTCGGCCCAGGATGTACTGCTGGAGCAGCATCTCCTGGCGCGCGGTGGTCGGCAGATCGCCGAACTGGTTCTGGGCTCCCTCGGCCAGCAGGTAGTGGAGCTCGCGCAGCGAGTTGAGGACGGGGAAGCCGTCTGCCACCACCGTGGTGTCATCGTCCTGGCGGAAGAACTGGGTGCAGGCATAGAGCAGGTTGTGGAAGGACTCGAGGAACTTGGAGCGGCAGTCCGCCGGGCGCAGGGTGGA
>JACRCT010001029.1 GCA_016218885.1 Deltaproteobacteria bacterium
CGGCACTCGCAGCGCCTCACATTTTGCCGCCGACGCCGACCTGGACCTCGACATCAATCGCGAGGGCCAGTTCGGGGTCGTCATCGGCGACCACGTGACTCGCTCCGATCGCAACATCAGCACGCCGGCTCTGGGCTACGGCACCTTGTCGCTTTACAACGATGCCCGCCTCAAGCTGAACATCCGGCCGTACACCGGCTCGGTCACCATCGAGCCCGGATATCACTTCACCACCGAGATCTTTTCCACGGCGAGTGGGATCTCGACCTGCACCGGCACGAGCGACGCCAGTTGTGACCCTGCCAAGATTGGTGCCTACGACTACCTCAACCATACCGTCAACCTGAATGGCCGCTGGAAGTTCTTGCCGAAGACCGCGATGACGCTGGACTCGGCGTTTGGAGCCCGCAGCTACATCAACTCTGGAGCCAGCCAGGGGATCATGACACTCAAGGCCGCGATCGGCCTGGCTGGTTTGTTGACCACGCATTGGGAGGTGCTGCTCCGTGCAGGGTGGGGCCACGACTTCACCGCCGGCACCTACTCCAGCATCATCGGCCAAGCGGAGGTGGGCTACCTGTTCTCTGAGACCGGATCCATCCGCGCGGGCTATGTGCGCACCTTCGAGCCCACTGGCGGCGCCTACATCAGCTTTGGGGACGACCGCGCCTACCTCGACGCACGACTTCTTCTGGGCGGCAAGCTGACCGTTCGTGGCGGGTTCTCGTTCGACTATCTCTCATTCCGCGGGGCCACCACCGAATTCTCCCAATACAATGTCGCCCTGGACGTCGGCGCGGACTACGAAATCAAGCCATGGGTGTCGATTGGCGGCCACTACCGCCTGAGCTATCTCACCAGCCCCGACGGCTCCGTCCAGGTTGGCTTGAGCAGCTTCGTTCGCAACGAGGGCGGGCTCAAGCTGCAGTTCATCTACTGAGTCGCCGCACCCGAACCGTACCCCGCTCACATGACGAATCGATCGACGCCGGCCACACCAGAGGCCTCGCGAGGGCTTGTCCGCCTGGCACGAAGGAATGCGATCGCCGCCAGGCGGGTTCGGTGGGAAATGCCTTGTCCCCGGCTGGTCGTGCCGCTGAGCCTGCTGGTCCTCGCCTTCGCCTCAGGCTGCCGTACGCCGGGCAAGAACGTCGCCGCCTACTCGACCCGCGACCAGATGGCCAAGGGGGTACCTGTCAGCAACTCCGCCTTGGGGGTTGGCGACGTCCTCGAGATACGCGTCTACCAGGAGCCGGACCTCTCCGGCGCCTTCCGAGTGGCCAACGAGGGGACCATCGACTACCCGTTCTGCGGGCGGGTGAAGGTCGCGGGGCTGACCTCGAGCGCCCTGGTCGATGTCCTGACCCACTGCCTGGAGAACGGCTATCTCAAGAAGCCGCAGGTGACTGTCTTTCTCAAGGAGTACAACTCGCAGAAGGTCTTCGTCTTCGGCGAGGTGCAGAAGCCCGGCACGTTCCCCTTCGAGCCGAGCATGACCATCATCCAGGCGATCACCCTCGCCAATGGCTTCACCAAGGTTGCCGCCAAGGACTCGGTCATCGTGACCCGCGTCGCCGTGGACGAGAAGACGCTCCAGCCTGAGGAGCGCAAGCTCAAGATCCCGGTGGAGAGCATCGGCGAGGGGCGGGAGAAGAACTTCTTCATCCAGCCCGGGGACATCATCTACGTCCCCGAGAGCTTCCTGTAGGGCGCGCCAACCGAATCACCTCGTAACGTCCCCGGCCGCGACGGTCGTAGCGCCGCGCAACGAGGTCTCTGCGCGTCCCCCTCTGAGCCGGCAGTGGCATGTACGCTGCAATCCCACCCTCCCTCGCGCAGACGCGGGTGGGGAGGGCGGCGATGCTGGCGATGGTAAAGTCGGGCGCGTTGATGGGCGTGGATGCAGTGGTGGTGGACGTCGAAGTGGACATGACGATGGGCATGCCGTTCTTCGCCATCGTCGGTCTCCCCGATAGCTCGGTGAAGGAGAGCAAGGTCCGAGTCCTCTCGGCGATCAAGAACTGCAGCTACGAGCTGCCGCTCAAGAAGGTAACGGTCAACCTCGCTCCGGCCGACATCCGCAAGGATGGCACCGCCTTCGATTTGCCGATCGCCCTCGGGGTGCTGGCCGCCGCGCAGATCCTCGAGCCGGACATCCTCGAGCGCTACCTCTTCGCGGGCGAGCTCGCGCTCGACGGCAGCGTCAAGCCCATCCGCGGCGCGCTTCCACTTGCGGTAGCTGCGCGCGACTCGGGTCTCAAGGGCATCTTCGTCCCCAAGGACAACGCTCGTGAGGCCTCGGTCGTCGAGGGCATAGAGGTGCTGCCTGTCTCCACCTTCCGGGAGCTGGTTGAGGCGCTTGCTACCGAAGAGCTCAGTGCGCCCTATCGCCTTGACGAGAGCTCCGTCGTGAGGCCGACGGCCGACCCCGTCGACTTCACCGATGTGCGCGGCCAGGAAGGCGCCAAGCGGGCGATGGTCATCGCCGCCGCGGGCGGCCACAACGCCATGGCGTTGTGGCCAGGTCCCGGGCCATCTCCGATGGGAAAAGCGGGAGGCACGCGGAGAGCTCGAACCCGTCGCGCCGGAGCCACAAGCCGTAGGGCTCGCGGGAGGGGATGAGGATGCCGAGCAGCTCCTGCCACCGGGCCAGGGAGGCACGCCGCACGGCCTTGCCGAGGCGCTGCGCAGTCGCTTCGACCTCGGAGGCCTCCACAGCCGCGGGAGCATCGGCCAGTGCCAGGGCGGCCCGCTGGCGGCGCGTCTCGGCGGAGTCCCGGGCGGACCGCAGCTGGGCCAGGCGCTCGCGCGCCACGTCCTCGGTGACCAGCCCCTCGTCGAGCAGCCGGACCAAGCGGGCCTCGTTCCCGCGGAGGCGCTCCACGTCACGCTCGGCGGCGACGAGCTCGTCGGCCTCCTGCCCCTCCGCTGCCCGGGCGCGTCCGGCCTCGGCCGCGGTGTGGAGGACCTCGGGGTCGGTGAGCACCCCGAGGATGGCATCGCGCACGGCCTCGTCGGCGACCGGGACGCGAATGGTGCGCCTGTCGGAGCACGCCCCGTCGCGCCGGCGCGACGGCTGGGGACACCCGTAGCGAGCGATCGCACCAGCCCCGTCGCTGATGACGTTGGCGGCGTGGTCGCACGCGCCACAGCGCAGTACTCCACGGAGCAGCGCCTCTCGCCGCGCAGTGGGGCCCGAACACGAGACGTGGGCGCGGAGAGCCGCCCGGGCCCGCGCCCACGTCACCTCGTCCACGATGGGCGGGATCTCGGTGGTGAGGCCACAGGCCTTGTAGCGTCCGACGATGGCCTCGGTCCCGAGCAGGCGCTTGATCGTGGAGTGTCCCCACGCGGCCCCGCGGGTCGGGGGGACGCCATCGCGGTTGAGCAACTCGGCGATTTCGCGCGTGGAGCGGCCGGCGAGGACCTCGCGCACGATGCGCCCGTAGATCTCCGCCTGCTCAGGGACCAGCACCCAACGCCGCGCGTCGTGGTCGTATCGCCGGCCGAAAGGGGGCTGGCCTTGCGAGAGGCGCCCGTCCTCCGCGGCCCGGCGACGGCCGGCGGCGGTGCGCGCCAGGATCTTCTGGCGCTCGCGCGAGGCGAAGAACGTCTGCAGGTAGTAGTCCACCTCGCCGATCCCCGACTCGTCGGCCGGGTCGAGGACCTTCCCGGTCGCGTCGACGATCGTGGCGCCGGCATCGAGGGCCAGCCCCCAGATCGCGGCACGCTCGCGCAGGTCGGTGGCGCGGGTGAGGCGGTCGACGTTCCAGACCCGGAGCTCATCGAAGGCTCGTGCTGCGCTGAGGGCGGCAAGCCGGCGGAGGTCCGCCCGGTCGTCGGCTCCCAGGGCTCCGCTCACGCCCAGCGCCTCGAGGCGTTCGATGACGACGCACGGCCTGAGCTCGCGTAGGCGGTCGAGCGCGCGCCGCTGCAGCTCCGGGGTATCGCGGTCCGCCTGAGCGGCGGTAGAGACGCGGATCAGCTCGACTGCGCGCGGCGGGGTAGACTCTTTGGTGCCCATGGACCTTCCTCGTCGTGGGCCTGCGGGGAGGCGGTTGGCGCCGCACTCCCCGCTTCGTTTTGTTCGGCAGCCAGCATATCCAGCTCCACAGCGCGCAACCATGCGAGCAGCTCGCGGGCAGCGGTCGCTCGCTCTTCCGGCGAGGCAGCGCAGCGAGCGCGGATGGCGGGCCGGTCGGACACTTCCTCTAGGCCTCCGTCTTGCGCGCGAGCGCGCGGATGAGCTCGGGATCGAATCGGAGCAGCCCGTCGCCGCGGTAGCACGGGAGGTGGGGCTTCCCTGCGTTGGCGTAGACCCAGTTGCGGTGAACGCCGAGGTAGGCGGCGACCTGGGCGGCCGTCCACAGCGGCTCCACGCCATCGGGGAGCTGCTCGGCCTCGGTGGTCTCGATGTCGCTCACGCTGCCCTCGCTTCCTGC
>JACRCT010000010.1 GCA_016218885.1 Deltaproteobacteria bacterium
CGCCCGATGGAAGGGTATTCCGCAGCGAGCTGGCGGGCGCCACGCCCGTGCTCACCGGCGAGGAGCTCGCGAAGCTGGTGGCGGAGTCACGCAGGGCGAGCGAGGGCTTTGGCCGGCCGCTGGACATGGAGTGGGCCATCGATCGCGACGGCCGGCTCTTCTGGCTGCAGGCGCGGCCCATCACCGTGTCCGCCGGCGACCTGCACGAGTTCGATCACTGCCCCGGCGCGGATCACGTCTACACCACCGCCAACATCGGGGAGATGCTCTCCGGCGCCGTCTGTCCGCTCACTCTCTCCACCACCGTCTGGGGCATCGACCAGGGCAGCCAGCACATGTGGCATGCCTCGGGCACCCACCCCGAGATCTCCAAGGGTCTGAGCTGGGTCGGCATCTTCAACGGCCACCTGTTCATCGACATGACGGCCTACATGCCGTTCAGCTGCGGCGTCGCCGGGGCCTCTCCAGAGGTGGCCTGCGTCACGCTCTTGGGGCACGTCGTCCCGGAGCTGGTGGCCAGCGCGCGCTACGCGCCGGTCTTGCGGCGCGTGGCCAATGGCGTGCGCTTCTTCCGCTACCTGCTGGCGGCGGACCGCTGCATGTACGAGCACGAGAAGGCGGTGGCCTCCTTCGCCATCCCCGCCCCGGTCGGAGCCCGCGGGTGCTTCGAGGCCATCGACCGGGCGCTGCCGTTCCTGGCCGAGAGCTACAAGGTGCACCTGCAGGTCTCCGCCAGGGCCGCGGTGTGGGCCGGCGTCCTCGAAGGCATGGCCGCCAGGCGCAAGGGGTCGGTTGCCGAGCGGGAGGCATCCACCGCGGCGCTGCTCGCCGGCGCGGGCGAGGTGGTCAGCGCCCAGCTCATCCACGAGCTCGAGTCGGTCCTCGACCTCCTCCAGCGTCACCCGAGGGCCCAGGAGCGCTTCCTGGAGGTCGACTCCGAAGCGGCGCTCAAGTTCTTGATGGGGCCTGACTCGGGTGAGGCCGGTGGCGCCTTCCGCAACTACCTCGCTCGCTGGGGCCACCGGGCCTACCGCGAGCTCGACCTGGCCGAGAGGGGCTGGGCGGACGATCCTTTGCCGCTGGCCGTCTCGCTGAGAGCCTCGCTCGCCGGACGCAGGCGCAAGCCCGTGCCCCAGAAGCTCGAGGTCAAACCCGCCACTGCTGCCTCCTCGTCCTCCATCGGAAAGGCGCGGCAGCTGCAGGAGAAGCCGAGCCGCGGGATGCGCTGGGCCCTTCAGAAGGCCAAGCGGGGCGTGGCGCAGCGCGAGCGCACCAAGAACCTGGTGGTCCTCGTCACCGACCGTTTCAAGCGCGCCTATCGGCACCTTGCCGAGCAGCTCGTCCTCGAAGGACGGATGGGCAGGCTCGACGACGTCTTCTGCTTCACCCACGATGAGCTCGGACGCCTCGCGCGCAGCGAAGATGCGGGCCTGGCGGCCAAGGCCGGCCCGCGGCGCGACGCGCTGCAGCGGCAGCAGTCCTTCGAGTACCCCACCGTGTCGATCGGCGTCCCCGAGCCACTCGCCGACGAGCCGGCCGGCACCGAGCCTGAGGGCGAGCTGCGGGGCAAGCCCGTCAGCCCCGGCGTGGCCAGGGGGCGGGCGCGGGTGGTCCAGTCGGTGGACCAGAGCGCCCAGCTCGAGCCGGGGGAGATCCTCATCGCGCCCTGCGCCGACGTGGGTTGGACTCCGTACTTCAACCTCATCGCCGGACTGGCCACCGAGGTCGGCAGCGCCTTCTGCCATGGGGCGGTGGTGGCCCGCGAGTACGGGCTGCCCACGGTGGTCAACCTGCGCGGGGCCACCAAGCGCATCCAGACCGGCGACTACGTGCTGCTCGATGCCGACCACGGCGTGCTGCGCAAGCTCACTGCCGACGAGGTCGTCCAGAAGAAGAAGGGCGATGCGGCTTCACCCTCATCTCAGCCGCCGACCAAGCGCAGCACGGACGAGGCCGCCTCCGCCGCTTGAGGAGAGGAAGTCCACGCTCGACCACCCGGTGACGAGAGACCAGGCGTGGACCGAGAAGATCTGGCTGAACCCTCACGACAAGAAGCCGGTTCGCTCTGGCCACCGGCTTCGGGGTCCGCGGAGGATGTCCGGCGCGATTGATCCGGCCACGGCGATGGGAGCTGCAGCCCCTAGCTCCGCCGCCGGCGCCGCATCAGGAGCAGCAGCGCGAGGGGCGCCAGGGTCGGGAAGGCCGAACCGGGGGTGCCGCAACCCCAGAACTCGTCTGCGCCGTCGTCGGAGGAGTCGGCCTGCATGGCACCAGCATCGGCCCTGGACGGGTCCAGGGGACCGGCGGTGAAGGCGTCGGAAGGCGCCTGGGCCCCGGCGTCGAGCTGGAAGGGTGGACCAATCAGCAGCGAGCCTCCAGCCCTGGTCGTTCAGGCCTGCTCTGCGGCGACGACGGGCTCGGCTCGGGCCGGCGCGCGCTCGCGGATGCCCACGATGACGAGGAGGGCGGCGATCACGAGAGCGCCGAGCATCACCTCGAACCCCGCGGCATAGCTGCCGCCCCGCCAGGTGATGACGTAGCCGATGAGGATGTTGGTGACGAACCCACCGATCTGACCGCCCGTGTTGATGAACCCCGAGCCGGCGCCCATCGCCTTGGTGGGAAGCAGGACCATCGGCAGCGACCAGATCGCGGTCGAGGCCATGAAGAGCAGGAACCCGGCCACGCTCTGCAGCACCATGTAGGTGGTCATGTCCTCGACCTGCGTGAAGAGGTAGAGGCAGATGCCGCCAACCACCTGGCACCCGAAGACCAGAAGCTTGCGCCGGCCGCGGAAGAACCGGTCCGAGATGAAGCCGCCGAGCATGCAGCCGATGGTGGCGAACATGAACGGGACCGAGGCCGCGAAGGCCATGTCCTTGAGGTTCAGGCCCTTCACCTTCATCAGGTACGACGGCAGCCAGGTCAGCCAGCCGTACATGGTGATGTTGGCGATGAGCGCGATGGAGAAGAGCACCCAGACGATCGGCGTGCGCAGCAGGTCGCGGAAGCTGGCCTTCTCGAGGTGGCCTTCGGAGTTGGCGGCCTCGGAGCGCGCGTCCGCCTCGTACTCGGCGCGCTCCTGCGCCGTGACCCCGCGCCCCTC
>JACRCT010001044.1 GCA_016218885.1 Deltaproteobacteria bacterium
ACGGAAGAGAGTCACGCCTCCCTGTAACAGAAGGCCGAGTTTTTCGCCTCCACGGTGATCGGAAGGCAGGGAAGGGGACATCTGCCCGGGGCGCGGCGCCGGTTGGGGTGCTTGCACGGAGCTGGGGGGACTTCGAGGACTACCGGCTAGGTCGCGACTGAGATTGCGAAGTCAGCTCGGGCAAGCACCCTACCCCTTGCTCTGCCGTCATAGACCAGTAGTATTGGCTCCGAGCGAGGGGCCGGCTTCACCCATCAGAGGCGATCGTGAGAGCTCTCAAGGTTCTTATTCTGAGCGGCCTGTTCCTCGTATTGAGCGCTGAAGCCTGTCCGCAGGACTGCCTTCACGCCGGGACCGTCTACTACGAGCTCGTCAGCGTCCGCGTCGAGCAGCCGTGTGTGGTGGAGGTGGCCGCGAACCTGAAGTGGGTGCCCTGCAACGGAGACCCATCCCAGGAGACGCGCTACTACTCCCTCGATATGGCCTCCGGCGCGACGCGGCTACTGAGCTCGGCCCGTGGAACAGGAGAGCTAGCAACAGCCAGCGTCGACGGAGTCCAGCTCGACTGCGCTCAGTCGGGGAAAAGGGCCCTGTTGACGATGGCAGCCCAGAAGATCATCGGGACCGATCCGCTCCGGATCGGCGAGCTGCGCGATGCAGGTTCAAGCGACGCTCTAGGCGACATCACTATCGACGCACGTCAGTGAGGGTGGCCAGGGCCAACCTTCGGCGATCACCCGCGGTCAGTGTCGGCCCGCGCTCTCCCCGAAGCTCGAGGCGATGTCCTCGTCCACCGTCTTGAGGGCGATGAACATCTCGCGGGCCGAGAGGATCGCCGCCGAGGTGAGCAGGGCGAAGCAGAGGCAGAACAGCACCACGGCCACCGTGTCGAGGACCGGCCAGACGAGCGAGCCCGCGAGGGAGAACACGGTGAGCATGAGGGTGGTGAGGGCGGAGTAGACGATGAGCACCGCGCGCCGGATGTTGAAGGAGCGCTTGCGCATCAGCGCCACCTGAGCGCGGACGCTCGACAGCCGGGCAGCGTGGCGCCGCGGGTCCTCGTCCAGGAGCTGGCGTGCTTCGCGATTGAGCTCGCGGATGCGTCCGGTGATGTAGACGAACCGGTTCTGCAGGCTGGTGTTGTAGAAGACCAGCGCGGTCAGCGCGATGCCCGGCGCCAGCGCCCGGGTGATGACTTCCTGCGACGTGATGCCGTCCAGCATGGAGCGCGACCTCGAGCCAAAGGGCCTCGCTTGAATAGCACGGATGAAGGCCACGGCCCCTGTGGCTGCGGGCGTCACGCGGGCGATGCAGGCCGAGCTGCTCTTCTTTTCGCTTCACTGGTGTCGGCGCGTTAGGCTTGCCCCCGTGTTGACCTTTCGACTCCGGCCTGTCGTGGCGTGGGCTCTGGTCCTCGTCTTGATGGCGAGCGCCGCTCCCGCGCGCGCGGGCGAGGGCGAGGGAGAGGGAGAGGGCGAGGGAGAAGCAAGGCTGAGTGATGCGGCGGTGGCGACGGGGGAGGAGCGTTCCGGCTCGGCGCTCGCGACCGCGGCGGCGGTCTTCCCGGGCATCCTGGTCCCGGGGACGGGCCACTTCGTGCTCAGGGACGCAGAGTCGGGCAAGCGCTTCCTCGTCCTGGACGGCATCGCCGTCCTGCTGAGGGGGGTCGGCTTCGGCGGCATCGTCCTCGCCGGCGGCGACGACTACCTCGCTCCTGGCCTGCTCTCCCACGCCGTGGCCGGGATGTCCCTGGTCACGGTGGGCTGGCTCTCGGACATCGTGGGCGCGGCGACCGGGTCTGACCCCTTCCCGCTGCCCCACGACCCGCCGGGGAGCCTGTCCGCGTCGGTGGGCTACACCGGGCTCTTCGGCTCGCAGGTGAATCTGCGGCACGGGATCTCGCTTGGCGCGGACTGGCGCCTGGGTCGCTTCTTTGCGAGCCCCTGGGGGCTCATCGAGCCCTCGAGGTCGTTCTATGGGGTCGGCTCTCGCTTCTCGCTCCTTGCCTGGCAGGACGGCGCCGATCCCGTGACGAGGGTCTCGGTCGCAGCCTCGCTCGCGCACCGGCGCTTCCGCTTCCATCGCTACTCGACCACCACCGGGGAGGTGCACGGCGAGCTGCGCTTCAACCTGGGCCACCTGACGCCGAATATGCGCAACGCCTATCTCATCGGCCGGGTGGGCGTGGGCGCCGAGGCCTTCGCCTTCGACTCCGTCGACCTGCAGGGCAGCGACCTCAAGCCCCTGCTCCTCATGGAGATCGGCGGCGGGGCGCAGGTGCACCGGCGGGTGAACGTCGAGCTCGTCTACCGCAACCGTAAGGACGAGCTTCCCGGCGGCCTGGTCTGGCCGGGGGTCTTCGACTCCTATCTCGGGTTCTTGGATCTGCAGGGCAGGGTGGCGCTGAGCGAGCGGTTCTCCGTCCTGGGCGGCGTGCGCTGGGGCAATGGGCTGATGCCATGGATCTGCGTCGAATCGCAGCTGTTCTGAGCGCGGCGGCGATGGTCGCCGGCTGCATCGATCCCTCGGGGGAGCGGACGCGCCGCGACTTCGAGGAGACCGGACGCGCCGACTTGGGCGAGGTCCGGGTGCGGATCGATCAGGGCGTGGTCATCCCCAGTGGCGAGAACGCGCCCGCGCTGCAGGTGCGCTTCCGCGCCAACGCGCCGGAGATCTCCGTCACCCTGACGTCGGAGGCGTCCGAGGCGCGCTCGGTGGCCATTGAGCTCGAGAACATCGCGCAGGACTGCGAGGTCTCCGGCGTGGTGGACGTGCGACGCTGGGCCAAGGGGCTGGGGTTCACGGTGCTCCTGCCCGCGGGCGCGGAGGTGACGGTGCCGGTGACCCGGGCGGCGCTTCGTGTCGCCGCGACGTTCCACTTCGCCTGGGTAGGCGACGTGCAGAGCGGGTTCGAGAAATTCGGGCGGCTGCGCGAGGTGGTCAACGCCGACGAGGGTCTGGAGTTCGTGATCTTCGCCGGGGACGTGACTCAGAACGGCTCGGACGACGAGGTGGCCGAGTTCGTGGCTGCCGCCGACGCGCTCAAACGACCTTGGTACTCGGTCATCGGCAACCACGAGATGAGCTTCAGCTCGGGCGGCGAGGGCTACCAGCAGCGGGTGGGGCGGCTGAACACGGCCTTCGACTACCGCGGCGCCCGCTTCGTGCTCGTGGACAGCGCCTCGGCGACGCTCGCGGACAGGGTCTGGGACTTCCTGGACGAGCACCTGGCGGGGAGCTATCCCCCGTTGCGGCTGATGGCGATGCACGTGCCGCCGCTCGACCCCCAGGGGTTGCGCGACGCGGGCTTCACGAGCCGGGACGAGGGAGCCAGGGTGCTCGCACGGCTGGTCGACGGAGGGGTGGATCTGCTCCTCGCCGGGCATCTGCACACGCTGCGCTTCTCCGGGAACGCGGGCATCCAGGAGGTCGTGTCGGGGAACGGAGGAGTCGCCACCGGGGACCGCTTCGATGGGGTGGGGATGCACTACCTCGACGTCGCCGCCCGGCCGGACCTGGAGCGGTTCGACGTGCAGGTGGTCCGGGTGGAGTGAGTGTCGCGGCCCACGGATGGTAGACCGGTGTCCGAGCCGGAAACGTCAGTGACCGGCCCCTTGTGTCCCGCCGGCAGAGATCAGGTCGTCGCCGAGGCCGTGGCGGTGGCGCGCCACTCGATGGCGTTGCTCACCACGCCCACCAGGTACATCACGCGCTGGAGGGTGGAGGCCAGGTAGCGCTCAAGTTGGAAGCCCGCCGGCGAGGAGACCAGGACCTCGGGGGCCTGCGGGACCTCGCGCAGGCGCG
>JACRCT010001045.1 GCA_016218885.1 Deltaproteobacteria bacterium
ACCCACCGCAACCTGCTCGCCAACGCCCACGCCATCATGCACGACGGCCTGCGCACCACGCCGCAGGACATCGGGGTGAGCTGGCTGCCGCTCTACCACGACATGGGGCTCATCGGCTGCGTGCTGTCACCGTTCTGGTACGCGGTGCCGATGACCTATATCCCCACGCTCACCTTCGTGAAGCACCCCGGCATCTGGATGGAGACGGTCAGCAAGGAGCGCGGCAGCCTGACCTTCGCGCCCAACTTCGCCTTCGCGATGGCGCGCCGGCGCACTCCCGAGGCCAAGCTCCAGAAGCTGGACCTGTCCTGCATCAAGGTCATCGGCTGCGGCGCCGAGCCCAACCACCCCGACACCCTGCGCGCCTTCGTCGAGCACTTCGGCAAGGCCGGCCTCAATCCGGGGGCGCTGCTGCCCTGCTACGGGATGGCCGAGGCCACCCTGGCCATGACCTTCTGCGGCATCGGAAGCGGTCTGCGCACCGATCGCATCGACGCCGACCTCTACCACTCCTCGGGACGGGCGCAGCCGCCCGCCGACGCCGAAGCCGCGCAGACGCCTGGCAAGACCCTGGAGTTCGTCTCCTGCGGCAAGCCGTTCCCCGGTCACGTCTTGTGCGTCGTGGGGGAGGATGGCAACGCGCTGCCCGACCGGACGATGGGGGAGATCGTCTTCGCCGGTGGGAGCGTCACCGCCGGCTACTACGAGGCTCCGGAGGCCACCGCCGAGGTGTTCACGCCCGAGGGGCTGCGCACCGGCGATCTGGGCTACCTGGTGGCCGGCGAGCTGTACGTGACGGGGCGCAAGAAGGACATCGTCATCCTCAACGGCCGCAACTACGACCCGCAGACCATCGAGTGGGAGGTCGCGGAGGTCGAGGGGATCCGCAAGGGCAACGTGGTCGCCTTCTCCGTTCCGGGCGCCTCCACCGAGCAGCTGGTGGTCGTCGCCGAGGCGAAGGAGGGCCTGGACCTCACGGCGCTGGCCAAGGCGGTGAAGACGCGGGTGCAGGAGACGCTCTTCTTGACCGTCGGCGACGTGGTCCTGCTCGGGGCCGGCCAGCTGCCCAAGACCTCCAGCGGCAAGCTGCAGCGCCGTCGCACCCGCGAGCAGTACCTCGAGGACGCGCTGGGCACCGAAGGCGTGCGCACCCTGGGCGGAAGCGCGGAGAAGCTGATGCTCGCCAAGCACCTGGGCCGCGGCATGTTCGCGCGCGTGCGCCACGGCGTGCGCCGCCAGGCCGACGCGCTGCTCTCGGCCCTGGGCCGTGAAGACGACGAAGAGGGGAAGAAGAAGGAAGACAAGCCATGACCGACACGCATACCGGACGCGACCCCCGCATCGTCGAGCTGTTCGCCAAGGCGATCTGGGAGATCGACCAGAAGAAGATCGACGGGCTCTCGATGGACACGCAGATCACCACGCTGGGCATCGACTCGGTGGCCATGCTCGAGGTGATCGGCTTCCTCGAGGAGGAGCTCGAGATCCACCTGCCCGAGGAGCGGCTGCAGCGGGTGCAGGTGCTCGGCGACCTGGCGGACCTGATCGGCGAGCTGCGCCCCGCGAAGTAGCGGAAGCGCGTGGCGGTGCCTGTCTTAAGCGTTTGAATAGCAGCCGAAACCGACTCCAACTGCGGAAGCTGGGCTAGGGAGTCCAGGACGGGGCCGGAACCACGGGTTGATCGATGATGACCGCCCCGATGAATGGGGACTTCTCCGGCACGACGAGAATGCTAAAGAATCGGGCTCCCAGGGCCAGCTGCGCGCGGCAATGTTCCTCGGCGATAGAAAGCAGGCCACACGTCCACCTTTGGTCTTCGCGCCAGGCGAGGTCCGGGCGGAGGATCTCGAGCACGCGCCTTCCGCCCTCAACGACAGGGAAGTCGAAGCCATCTCGCAGGGCGTCCAGGTTGCGGCTATCCGGTGCGAGTTCGTAGCCAAATTGCTCCTCCCACTTCAGCAGCCGCCCAAGCGCAGGCACAGATACTGAGAGACCGGGCTGGCAATCGAAGGTGTCTATGACGTAGCCTTCCGCGAGTAGCCAGGCGCGGGTAGCGTCGTGGCGGGGCTCCTCGACGGTTGCGAGCCCGCCAAACGTCACGATGGCGGTGGCGTCGAGTCGCCGCCAGTCAAGAACGTCGAACGCTGGCATTTGGTCCTCCCTGCCCGGTGCCGGGGCAGACCATACACTGCGGCGCAGTCAGAAGGGCGCGACTTACGCCAGGCTGTTGCCGTTCTCGCGGAGCGCTCCACGAGGTCCAAGTAGGCTCGGGATCGTGCCCGGATCGACCGTCCACCGACGTCGCGTTTCGTCCATTCGATCAGTGCGCCGAAGCCCCCGTCATGGCATGTTCCCTGCCTTTCTGCCCCCGCCCCGACGAGGTGTCCTGGCGGTCGGCAGACAGGTAGTCAGCAGGCGACTCGAAGGCCGAAGGCGAGTCGCCGCAGGGCAGGGGCAGAAGGAGATGGGATGAGCGCGCAGACACCTGGGGATGACTCTCGCAGCGTGGCCATCGTGGGTATGGCGTGCCGGTTCCCGGACGCCGCCGACGTGCCCTCGTTCTGGGAGAACATGGCCTCGGCCCGGTCGAGCTTCAAGGACATCCCCGCCGAGCGCTGGAACCACGCCCTCTTCCACTCCGAGATCGCCCGCGAGCTGGACAAGACCTACGTGCGCCGCGGCGCCTTCATCGACGGGGTGGGTGACTTCGCGGCCCTGCACTTCGGCATCGCCCCGCGGCGGGTGGCGGTGATGGACCCCCAGCACCGCCTGCTGCTCGAAGGGGTACGGGTGGCGCTGCAGGACGCGGGGCTGGAGCGGGCCGAGTTCGATCGCTCGCGCATGGGCACCTTCCTGGGCGTCAGCTCCTCCGAGTACCGGACCCTCTTGAGCGCGCGGACCCTGGCGGTGCAGATGGCCGGCGGCGCGCTCGGCGAAGCCAGCCCGGAGGCGGCGCAGGGCATCGTCCGCTCCGCGAAGAGCGTGGAGCCGATCTCCGCGTTCTCCATCCCCGGAACGCTGCTGAACATGACGGCGGCCAACGTCGCCCACCTGTGGAACCTGGGCGGCCCGGCCTACTCCATCGACGCAGCCTGCGCTTCGGCGCTGGTGGCCATCCACGACGCGGTGCTGTTCATCCGCGCCGGCGTCTGCGACACCGCGCTGGCGGGCGGGGTCTACCTCAACCTCACCCCCGAGAACCTCATCGGCTTCGCGCGTGCCAGCGCCGTGTCGCGGCGCGGCGAGTGCCGTCCCTTCGACGAGGAGTCCGACGGCTTCCTGCAGGGTGAAGGCGCGGGCGTGGTGGTCCTCAAGCGCCTCGACGCCGCGTTGCAGGACGGAGACCGCATCTACTCGGTCATCCGCGGAGTGGGCATCAATAACGACGGCAACACCAGCGACGGCCCCATGGCCCCCAGTCAGAGCGGGCAGGCCGATTGCGTGCGCCGGGCCTGGCGAGACGCCGGCCTGCCACTCTCATCGGCGGCGCTGCTCGAGTGCCATGGCACCGCGACCAAGGTAGGCGACCCGGTAGAGGTCGCGGCGCTGCGCGAGGTCTTCGGCAGCGCGGAGGCGGTCGCCCAGCGCAAGGAGCAGAAGGTCTGGCTCTCCTCGGTGAAGGCCAACATCGGCCACACCATGAGCGCCGCGGGCGTGGCGGGGCTGATGCGGGCCACCCTGGCGCTGCACCACGAGACCATCCCGCCGCAGGCCAACTACAAGAGCCCCAACCCGCTCCTGGAGCTGGAGAAGGGGCCCTTCGACATTCCTCGCGCGCCAGTCGCCTGGCCGCGCGCCGAGGGCTCTGCGCGACGGGCCGGCGTCAGCTCCTTCGGCTTCGGCGGTACCAACTGCCACGTGGTTCTCGAAGAGGCACCGCAGCAACTGCCGCAGCGATACGTCGCCGTAGAGGTGAGCGCTGCCAAGGCACTTCCCGAGCTGTTCGTCCTCGGGGCCGCCAACCGCGAGCTGCTGGCGCGGCACGCGAGCGAGGTCCGGCGCACGCTCGAGAATGACCCTCGACTCGATCTCGCGGACGTCGCCTATACGCTCACCGCGACCCGCAAGCACGACCCGGTGCGTCTGGCTCTAGTGGCCTCGACGCGTGAGGAGCTCCTCTCCGGGCTGGAGCTGGCGGCGCAGCAGCTCGCGGGCTCCGAGCCGGCGCCACTGGCTCTGTCTCCTTCGGTCTTCGCCACTCCCTCGGCAGCTGGGGACAAGGCTCCCCGGGTGGCCTTCCTGTTCCCGGGCCAGGGCGCGCAACGGGTGGGCCTGCTCCGCTCCGCCTTCGAGCGCTTCGAAGGCTTCCGCTCGGCGCTGCTCTCGCTGGAGAAGGTGCTCGAAGGCGTCCTCGATCGCCCACTGCTCCAGTACCTCTATCCCAACGTCTCGAACGGCGACCTGAAGGCGGCCGAGGAGCAGCTGCAGGCCACGCAGGTGTGCCAGCCGGTGATGGCGGCGCTAGGCCTTGCCCTGGCCAGCTTCCTCGAGGACCTCGGCGTGAAGCCGGCGATGTGCGCCGGCCACAGCCTGGGCGAGTTCGTTGCCGCAGGCGCCGGAGGACTGCTCGATCCGCAGGCGGCGCTGCGCTTCGTCGCCGAGCGCGGACGGCTCATGGCGGCACTAGCCCTGCCGGATCCGGGGGCCATGGCGGCCGTGAAGGCCGATCCCCAAGTAGTGGAGAAGCACCTGCGCCCCGGCGCCTGCATCGCCAACAAGAACCATCGCCGGCAGACCGTGATCTCCGGCGAGACCCGCGCCGTCGAGGAGACGATGACAGCGCTGGAGCAGGCGGGCATCGCCTCGCGCCGGCTGCGCGTCTCGCACGCCTTCCACTCGCCGCTGATGGAGGGCGTCGGCCGCGACATCGCCCGGCTGGTGGAGAAGCTGGAGCTGCGTCCCGCGAGCGTCTCAGTCGTCTCGGCAATCACCGGTGAAACCTATGGCGAACCAGCTTCGGCGCGCTCCACCTTCGTGCGCCACGCGACCTCGTCGGTGGACTTCTCCGGCGCGCTCGAGCGCTGCCAGGAGCTCGGTGCCGACTACTTCCTCGAGGTCGGCGCGGGCAACACCCTGACCAGCTTCGTGTCGTCGGGCCTGCCGGCGGGCAGCTTCCAGGGCACCAGCTCACTCGCCGCAGCCGAGGACGACGGCGGCCTCGAGCTCCTCAGGACTCTGGGCAAGCTCGCGGTGCTCGGGCAGCCGGTCGCGTTCGAGAAGCTTCATGTCCGCAGCGCACGGCAGGTCGTGACGCTGCCAGCCGCGCCCCTGGTCGTCGAGCGCTATTGGGCGACTCGCACCAGCGGCGCCGCAGCCGTGGCCGCACCCTCGGTGGTCGCTACAGCGGTGCCGGCGACCGGTGTGGCCGCCCACGACGCCCATTCTTCCTCGGAGGCGAAAGTGTCCGAAGACCTCATCAAGCTCTTCCGGGAGCAGGCCGCCGTCCTGCAGCAACACGCAGAAATCATCGCTCGCCAAACTGCGATGCTCTCCGGTCAGCCCCTGGCTCCGGTCGCGAGTGCATCGACCCTCCCTCCTGTCCCATCCGTCAAGTCGGTCCCATCGGTCCCAGCGCCTGCTGCTCCACAGCAGGCCCCGGCGACCGAAGCTGCGCCAGTGCAGGCCGCGCAGCCGACCGCCCAAGCTACGCCGGCGAGCGGCAAGGCCCTCGACGTCGTGATGGACGCGGTCTCGAAGGTCAGCGCCTTTCCCAGGGCCTCGCTCAAGCCCACCCAGAGCCTGGTGGCCGAGCTTGGCCTTGATTCGCTGATGGTGATGGAGCTGGTCTCCGCCATCCAGGCGGCCTTTCCCAACCTCGCGGAGATACCGCAGTCGCTCCTGAACCAGAAGACGACCATCGCCGATCTCGTGGCCCACGTGGAGCAAGGCGTGTCCACCGAGGCGGGGCCTCCTGTGGCTGCGTCCACGGAGCTGGCGGCCGCGGCTGCGGCCAAACCGCAGGCCGAAGCGGCGGTGCAGCGCTACCGACCGGTGCTCGTCTCACGCAAGCGGTCCGAGCTTCGCTCCGAGCCGATTCCTGCTGACGCCTGGACCCTGGTGACCACCGACGGCGGAAAGCTCGCCGAGGCCCTCGTGGAGCAGTTGGCGGCCCAAGGCCGGCGTGTGGCCGCGGTGAGGCTGGGCAGCGCTTCGGGAGAGCCGAGCCGGGTTGCGCGAGGCGTCGTTCGCCTCGACTGGACTCGCAAGGCCGAGGAGGTCGACGGCCTGTTCGCGCGCCTTACCCGCGAGGGGATCCGCCCGGCCGCGCTCCTGCACGTGGCCGACGCCGCACTCTCGACGCCG
>JACRCT010001046.1 GCA_016218885.1 Deltaproteobacteria bacterium
GCCCTGGGCCTGCGTTGCTCGCCGTCTCCATCCCCGTAATTGCCGGAGGTCGAGACGTAGTAGGTGCCGGCGCGCGCCGGCACGGCGACGAGCAACGTGAGGAGGACCAAGCGATCGCGGCGCATGAGGCCTTTTTGCAGAGAGGGTGTCGGGGCAGCCCGGCCGGTCACCAGATGGCGTACTCCCCTATCCGTTGGTTCCTCGCGGCAGCCTCGAACCACTGCCAATTGACGTTCTGCGCCTGCACCTCGGTGATCCCCACGTGGATGTGCATGTGATGGGCGTAGATGGGCCGGGTATCTGGCGGGTCGCCCTCGCCCGGGACCGGCGCCGAGGGGCCGAGCCGCGACCGGGCCCATTGTCGAATGGCCGCGGAGTTCTCCTCGTCCATCTGCATCATCACGCTGTTGTTGAAGGCCTCCTTCAGACGCCGCCAGAGCCAGTAGGACCGCCGCGGGTCGAAGACGTTGGGGTCAAGCGTGTTGCCGAGCCAGATTTGGGTGATGGCCAGGCCGCCCGGGTTGGCGGCCGGCTGAGTCAGGTTGGTGGCGCCGCAGGTGAAGTAGCCGAGGTCGATGTCGTAGCGGGCGTGGACCCCCGAGGGGTGGCCTGGGCAGCCAAGCATCGAGGCGTCGAGGATGGCCGCACGCGGGTCAGTGCCGGGGACGCCTGGGCAGTAGATCGCCAGCTCGGTCAGCACGTAGGCAACGATGTTCCAGGCGTTGACCGGCAGGCTCGGGCACCTACCCACGTAGTGCCAGCCAGGACCGGAGGCCGGGAAGTCCCTCAACCCGGGCCAATCCGCGGTCTCGAAAGCCAGAGGCGCGAGCTCCGCCGGAAGTGGCGAGGGCGGGGCCACGGGCGCCGGAGCCGAGGTGCAGCCGAAGATGGGGCTGGCATCGGGAGGCATCGCGGCGGCGTCAGCGGGCCCGGGGCCGTTCGCGTCCATGGGAGTGACGGCCCCATCGGCGGGGTCCGTCCCCGAGTCCTCGGGCTCGGTGTCGGCGTCCAGCCTGGCTCCCGCGTCGCGCCGCCGGCGGCCCGTGTCGGGCGGCTCATTCTCGTCCGCATCCGGGGGCTCGAGATCAGCGTCCAGGCCCCTGGGGCCGGTGTCCGGCAGGGATGAGCCGACGTCGGGGGAAAGAAGGTGAAGGGCGGCGTCGGGAGCTCCAGCGTCCTCGGGCGGCTCGCACGCCGCCACCAGCGCCACCGCCAAGGGAAGAGCCCAGAGCACATGACGAGCGTTCATGTCGATGTTTCTCCCAAGGGGGATTGGCCTGGCCCAAGACTGCCACACGGCGCCGCCAAAACACGAGCTACGGGAGTGCAGGCAGGGCAGGGCGAGATCGACGCGTCCCCCGCGGAGCTCGTTCACGAGGAGGGCTCACCCACCACCCGGATCGAGCGGCCCGGCAGCGCCCGCGGATAGCGGAGTGGGGCAAGCCTGCCCCACTCCGCGCGAAAGGAGGTCGAGGCGACCCGGGTCGGTGACCTCTGCGGCGCAGCGGCTTCGAGGAGAAAGACCCGCCAATCGAGCTGGCATCCGGGCTGCATGTTGAGTCCGAGCCTCGTCCCGCCTGCCATGGGTTCTAGGGCCCGGGACCGATACCGATGGTCCTCCCGGGAGGAGGTTCGTCCCGATGAAGAGCCGTTCCATCTCGTCGAATCCATCATCATCGGTTCAGCCCGGGATGGTGGCGCCCTTCGCCTCGCGGGGCCTGGACCCGCGTGCTCCCCCGCCCGGCGATGCAGGGGTGAAGGAGTGCTTGGCGGGCGTTGGGATCCCCCTCAGCCCAAAGCCGCGGATCCTGTTCGTCGATGATGAGCCGGCCGTGCTCAGCGGGATCCGCAAGGTCCTCTGGAAGGAGCCCTACGAGGTCCTGACCGCGCAATCGCCAGAGGAGGCGATGCGCCTGATGACCGCGTCTTCCAACATCGACGTCATCATCTCCGACGAGTGCATGCCAGGGATGTCGGGCTCAGAGTTCCTGCGGGTCGTTCGCTCGCTGCTGCCGAATACACCTCGGATCATCCTCACTGGCCATGCGAACCTCAGCCCGGCCATGAGAGCCATCAGCGGCGGAGGGATCTTTCGCTTCCTCACCAAACCTTGCGAGCCTGCCGTCCTCAACTCCGCGATTCGCGAGGCCCTGCAGCTATCGTCTCGCCCCCGAGCTTGACGGCTGACGGTTCCCTCCATCGCCATGGGCGCCGAGGCAGACCCTGTGATGCCTGGCGGCGGCCGGAGAGGCCCGCCGCCCGAGTCCGCGCCCAGCGAGGCGACTCGCAGAATCGTTCATCCGTTGGGATCTCCGAGGCACTTCTCGAACGTGCTCGGGAACGCCGGGACCGAACCGTCGTGCTCGACGAGCACGCACGTGACCGGGAGAGCGCGGTCCGAGCCGCAGCCATCCTCGACGACGGCTTCGCCTTGTACGACCTGGAGGCAATCGGGCGGGTGGCAAGAGCGCCAGCCGTACCCGAACGACGAGTGGTAGTAACGGTACGTCTTTCCCTGGTACTCGACGTCGATGGAGTCGTTGTGGTGGTTCCCACCCCAGTCGTAGACGACGCCAGTCGCCGACGTCACCGCCTGCGCGAAGGACCACCAGCCGCCCTCGGTACGGACCACCATTCCCCCTCCCATCCCCAGGTTCTCGAGAGGGGTCGCCTGCACGTAGAAGAAGCCGTCGGCCGCACCGTGCTTGAAGGTGCAGACGTAATCGGTGTCCCACGCCTTGACGGTGGAGGTGCCGCCTCCGATGGGGTCATGGAAGACGATAGTTCGCTCCTGGGGAATGCGGATGGTGAAGCCCCGCTCGTCGACGTATGCGTTCGAGGCATCCGATTGGGCCGAGGCGTCCATGGCCACCGACGCATCGGCCGCGATGGAGCCGTCTGCCGGGAGCGATGCATCCTGCGCATTCGCAGCGTCTCGCACGCCCGCCGCGTCGAATTGGGGAAGCGCTGCGTCGGACGCAGCGGAGGCCCCCTCGTCACAACCTGCGGCGAGCACGAGGCAGGCAGAAGCCAACAGTGCAGAAGTCATCGATACGCGAGATGCCATGCGAACCATGAGAAGCGCCTCCTCCAGTTCCGGCCCGACCGGACGGTTTTCCCGCGAAAGGAGCGGGTTGTCGATGGTCGGGTGCGCGAGCCTGCACGGAGTCCTTGATGCTCGGCGCCCCGAAGCGAGGATCGCTCTGGTGCTCTCTCCCCCTTCACTCTCTTTCTGCGAGGCCCCCCTTTGATGTCGAGCAAGCGCTCGCAGGTGCGGCCATCGAGCAGCCTGGTGAACGGAGCCTCGTCGAGCGGGAAGGTCCGGCTTGTGCCCGTGCAGTCCGGCCGGGAAGCTAACGGCCACAGCGGTGTTGTCGACTTGGGCACGCACGGTCGTGGCCAGCGGGGGTAGAGAACCATGGCGCTTTGGGGAGCATCCGAGCAGGCCAGCGGCTCGAGCTCACAGGCGAAGCCGGCGAAGGAGAGCGCTCCCTCGGCGCCGGTGCGCCCCGTGGAACCGCTGCGCCCCGAGGAAGGGGCGAGCGTCGTCCTCGACCGCTCGACTCGGGTCGAGGGCAAGCTCTCGTTCGAGGGCAGCGCTCAAGTTGCCGGCAACTTCACCGGGGAGATTCGCTCCCGCGGCCGTCTGCGGGTGGAGGAAGGCGCCCGCGTCCAGGCCGAGATCTCGGTCGGCACGGCGATCATCCTCGGCGAGGTCCTGGGAAACATCCAAGCGACCGAGGCCGTCGAGCTGCGCAAGAGCGCCCGGCTCCGGGGCAACATCGAGACGCCCACGCTGCACATCGAGCTGGGCGCAGTCTTCGAAGGCGCCTGCAAGATGGATCGCGACGCCCCGACCCGTCCCGCGAAGAAGTCATAGCCCTGAACGTTGACGTGAACGGCGACGGCTTCTTGGACCCGAAGAACGAAAGGGTCGGGTCCGCTATGGGCTTCAAGCCGTTCACGTCGCCGTCGCCGTCAACGTCAACGACCACGTCAACGTACCGGTGCGGGCGCTTCGTCGCTTGCTTCGAGCGCGCATCGCCGCGCTGCCGAGAGGCCCTCTCCTTCGACGCCGCGACCTGACCCTCCTTTGACGTTGCCGTTGCCGTTGACGTTGACGGCGACGGCGACGGCGACGGCGACGGCCGTTCAAGTCCACGCAAGCTAATCGGGCTCATCCTCCGGCGCAGGCAAATCCACCGTGAACGTCGTGCCCTTGGGCCCGGTCTCGAACGAGATCTCCCCGCCCATCTGCTTGACCATCTCCCAGCAGATGTAGAGCCCCAGGCCGGTGCCCTTCCCGATCTCCTTGGTGGTGAAGAAGGGCTCGAAGATGCGGTCGCGAATATCGGGCGGGATCCCCGTCCCGGTGTCGGCGATGGTCAGCCGGACGAGCTTGTCGACCGTCCGCCCGCCGATTCGAACGGTCCCGGCCCCATCCATGGCATCAAAGGCGTTCTCCATCAGGTTGAGCAGCACCTGGCCGAGGCCTCCAGGTGAGCCGCGCAGCTGCGGCAACGGCTCGAGGGCTATCTCCACCACACACTTCTTCTTGGCGCCCCGGAAGATGAGCACCGCGTCCTCGATGGCTTTGGAGGGGTCGAACATCGCCCGCGCGTCGCCGTGGCTGCGGGCCATCCCCTTGAGGGCGCGCACGATGTTGGCGATGCGATCGATGCCCCCCCGGGACTCGGAGGCGATCTCCTTCATCTCCTCGAGGATGTCCTTGAGGCTCAGCTCGCCGCCTCCCTCGCGGCTGTCCAGGGGCGTGTACTGGGCCACGCGCCCGGTGAGCTCACCGACGTGAGAGGCCATGGTGTTGAGGTTGCTCTTCACATAGGAGAGCGGGTTGTTGATCTCGTGGGCCACGCCCGCGGCGAGCTGGCCGATGGCGGCGAGCTTCTCGCGCTGGGTGGCGATCTCCCGGGCGCGGATCACCTCCGACTCGAGGGTGCGTCGCCCGGAGATGTCGCGGAAGACGGCGCGCACCACGCGCTGGTCGCGCTGCCCGGTGGCGCTCACCGAGACCTCGCACGGGACCTGGCGTCCCTGGGGAGTCGCCACGGTGAACTCGCCTTGGCTGGGGGCCCCTTCCCGGACCGACTCGACCAGATGCCGGAAGGCAGAGCGATCCTCCTCGAGCAGGAGCTCCTCGATGGAGCATCCGATGACGTCCTCTGCCGAGCGCCCCAGGATGGGCTCCAGCCGGCCGGCCCCGAGCGAGATCACCCCTTCGCCTCCCTGCTCGACGATGGCGTCGGGCAGGTTCTCCATGAGCGAGCGCCTGGCCGCGACCTCCGCGGCGATGGCCACGTCGGCCTGCGCCCGTGCCAGCAGCGCCGCCATGGCGTCGGTCAGGCCCTGCACCATCCGCAGCTCACCCTCTCCCAGGTCCCCCATGACGTGGCAGATGGTGAGGACTCCGCGCACCTCGCCCGCAAAGCGCACCGGCATCGCCAGCAGCGCCCACTTGTCCTTGCCGTGGGCCATCTTCCGCTCCGGCTCGAAGGGCGAGCGGGAGAGGTCGGCCAGATGCACGGGCAGGCGGTGCAGCGCGGCCCGGGCGAGCGACGAGGTCCCGGCATCCAGGGGCAGGTTCATCCCCAGGGGCGAGAGCGGAGCCGCCAGCCCGGCGTGGGCGACGGCCACCAGCAGCTGCCGCGACTCGTCCACCTGGTGCAGCGTCAGCCCACCGCGCGCGAAGGTGCCCACGATGGTGCGCAGCGCGCGATCGGCCGCCTCGTTGAGCGGCACCGAGTCCACCGCGGCCGCCAACATGCCCCGCAGCGCCGAGACCTCTGCCTTGAGCCGGTCGTTGACACGCCTCTCCACCACCGCCACGAAGCCGGCGGGATGGGAGACCCGCCCCAACAGTATCCGCAGCTCGGCGCCGCGGATGCGGGTGAGGAACTCCGCCGGGCGCGTCAACGGTCCGACGCGGGAGCAGACCTCGCGCAACGACTCGCGCACCTCAGAGCTCGCCCCCGACCCCAACAGCGCCTGAGCGGTGTCGTTGAGCTCGAGGATCTTGCCTTCGTCATCCAACTGCAGGACCGCGAGCGGGAGCTCGTCCATCAACGTCAGGAGGGTGTTGCCGAACCCGCGCGGCTGCTCGCCTTCGATTCGCGCTGCCAGAGCCATGTCGCGCCGAGGCGTGCAAGAGCCCTGCCGTCCATGCCGTGCTGAAGATCTGGCCTAGTGGTGTCGAAGGATTCTACGTGGAAGCCCCCAAGACCGATTCTCCGCCGATCGAGCAGATGGTCGCCAAGCTGTTGCAGGCCGCCGTCGCGCTGCGCGCGTCGGATCTGCATCTGCGCGCCGGGCTGCCGCCCTTCGTCCGGGTGGACGGCGCGCTCTCGCGCACCAACGGCGGAGCGGTGACGGCCGAGCTGCTGGAGGAGATCATCGCCGTGACCTCGGGCCGCGACCCTTCCGGGGCCACGGTGCCGCAGTGGGAGTACTCCTACGAGAGCCCGGGGCTGGTGCGCCTGCGAGGCCACGTCTTCCGCGAGGGCGGGCAGTGGGCGCTCGCGTTGCGCGTGATTCCCTTTTCCATCCCGGCGTTTGGCGACCTGCGCCTCCCCCCGGTGGTGAAGACCCTCTCCGAGCTCGGCTCGGGGCTGGTGCTGGTCACGGGCCCGACGGGAAGCGGCAAGTCCACCACCATGGCTTCCATGCTCCACCACCTGGCCAGCCACGACACCGTGCACCTGGTCTCCCTCGAAGATCCGGTGGAATTCCGCATCGCCAACGTGCCCTCCTGCATCTCGCAGCGCGAGATCGGCCGCGACACCCCGTCCCTCGAGGAAGGCCTGCGGGCGCTCCTGCGCGAGGACCCCGACGTCATCTTCATCAGTGAGATCCGCGATCTCGCCGCCCTGGACGTGGCGCTGCAGGCCGCGGAGACCGGACATTCGGTGTATGCCACTTTTCACACCGGAACCGCCCTCAAGACCCTCCAGAGGATGATCGGGATGTTCCCCGCCGACGAGCAGGTGGCGGCACGGGCCCGTCTGGCCGACTCCCTTCGAGGGGTCATCAGCCAGGCACTGCTCCCCAGAAAAGGCAGCCGCGGCCGCGTGCTGTGTACCGAAGTCCTCGTCAACAACTACTCGGTCAAGGACTGCATCCGCGACCCGGCGCGCACCCCGGCCATCCAGGCCGTGCTCGACCGCTCCACCGACCAGCAGATGCACGCCTTCGATCACTGCCTCGCCTCCCTGGTCCGCGACGGCCTGGTGGCCCCCGACGTGGCCCTCTCTCACGCCGTGGCCCCAGCCGACTTCCGCCGCCTGCTGAACTTCCCCGGCCTGCAGGGCTGAGGACTGGAAGCGTCAGGCGGGTGACAAACGCGGGTGAATGAGCACCCTACGGGGTCCCCGCGCACCCCCCGGCTCCCCGCCGAGGTTTGTCCTGCACTGTCGAGCGGTTGAGCTGTTTTCACCCTGCCGCAGCAGGCTTCCCAGCCCGAAATCCGGGTAGGCGTTCACCCGCTCTCAAGTCGCCAGGGAGGCGGCGCCGCAACCGCTATGACACGCGCTTGACAGGCCGCGATGGCGCGCACTTGCGCTCACCAAGGCTCTGGCGCCGGAACCTTGGCAGGCCCCTTGCTGATGGACCGGGACATCGCTCGTCACCTTCATGACAAGAGGTCCGCACATGCCGCAGCTCGCGCCCGTGGCCCCCACCAACCCGATGCCCACCATCGTCCACGGCCCCGACTCGCCGCTGCTCGACGTCATCCGCGCCTGTGCGCGCATCGCCGCCAGCGAGGCGACGGTCCTGATCACCGGCGAGACCGGCACGGGCAAGGAGGCGTTCGCCCGCCTGCTACATGAGCGTAGCCGCCGCGCCGGCCGTCCACTGGTCTCGGTCAACTGCGGGGCCATCCCCGAGACGCTGCTGGAGAGCGAGCTGTTCGGCCACGTCAAGGGCGCGTTCACCGGCGCCGCCTCCTCCCGCCGCGGGCGCCTGGCCCTGGCCGAGGGTGTCACCCTGGTCCTCGACTAGATCGGCGAGCTGCCCCTCTCGCTCCAGGTCAAGCTGCTGCGCGTCCTCCAGGAGAGGGTGTATGAGCCGGTCGGCAGCGCCGAGTCCATCAGCGCCGATTTCCGGGTGATCGCCGCGACCAACCGCGACCTCAAGGCCGAGGTGGAGGCGGGCCGCTTCCGCCGCGACCTCTACTACCGGCTGATGGTCTGCCCGGTGGAGCTGCCGGCACTGCGCGACCGCCCCACCGACATCGCCCCCCTCTTCGCCCACTTCTGGGCCGCCCGCGGCGAGACCCGGCAGGTGGAGCCCACGCTGATCCGCGAGCTCGAGCGCTACGAGTGGCCGGGGAACGTGCGCGAGCTGGAGAACCTGGTGGAGCGGCTGTCGGTCTGCTGCGAGGGGCCGTTCATCCGCGCCGCCGAGCTGCCGGCCCACTTCCGCACCCAGCGCGTGAGCGACAACGCCTCCGAGCTGCCGGAGATCATGGTGCTGCCGGTGCCCGTGTCCCCTCCCCAGTTCGCCGACGACCTCATCCCCGCCCCGGTGGCCGGCGAGGACCGCCCGCCCCTGCACCTGGTGCAGCCCGAAGGGACGCCGTCCACCGAGCCCGCCCGACCCTCCTTCCCGGTAGACCTCACCGCGATGCTGCGGCGGATCGAGGAGGACTTCATCGACGCTGCGCTGGCGCAGACCAACGGCAACCGCAAGGCCGCCGCCGACCTGCTCGGCCTGCAGCGCACCACCCTCGTCGAGAAGCTGCGCCGGCGCACCCGCGTGGTCCCGGCGCCCTGACTGACGAGCTGACGCCGGCTCTGCCGGCAAGGCCTCCGCCATGGTCGCCGCC
>JACRCT010001040.1 GCA_016218885.1 Deltaproteobacteria bacterium
ACGAGGTAGCCTTCAGCGATGAAAGGGTTTTTTCGGTAACGAATTTCAAAAACGAAACAGATCGTTTCAGTAGAACTAGCGGATTCCAGTGAAACCAGACGGTTGTCGTTTGCGATCTGGCTGGCATGCCGCGTGCTTTTAAGAGCAGACGAAGCGCAGCGCACCTGAGAAGCTGGTCCCCCCCCCGCCGCTTCGTTGGTCGCTGCGCTTCTTTTTTGCCCAGAGCCCGGGCGCCCGCATCCTGAAGAGACTTCCGAGTGGCGCCCGGAGCTCCTGGCAAACCTTCCCCAAGCCGTGTCCCAGGTAGATCCGCATTGGTCTGGCCACTCGCGACCAATCAGTCGGAGCTGACCACGCGGCTGCCGCCGGAGTGCTTGCCTGAATAGAGGCGGCGATCGGCCGAGCGGATCAGTTCTTCGAGGGTGCGCCCGTCCTCGGGGAACCCGGCGACCCCCACGCAGAATCCCACCCGAAACGATTCGCCCTTGTCGCCTCGGAAGTCGATCTGTGCGAACTCGGCTTGAAGGCGCTCGAGCGCACCCTGGATGGTGGTCGCGGTCTCGCCGGGGAAGGCCACCATGAACTCCTCTCCTCCCCAGCGTCCCCGCAGGTCCTCGGCGCGGAAGCGGCGCGAGAGGAGCTTGCCGAACGCGGCCAAGACCGCGTCCCCTGCCAAGTGCCCATGGGTGTCGTTGACGTCCTTGAAGTGGTCGAAGTCGATGAGTGCCAGCGCCAGGGGGCGATCGTGCCGGCTCGCCTCCAGGATGCGCGCTCGCAGCGACTCGACCAGCGGCCGGCGAAGGAGCAGCCCGGTCAGCCCGTCCTTGTCGTAGCGCTCGCGCAGCAAGCGGGCGCGCTCGACCCGCACCTGCACCCGCGCCAGAAGCTCCTCGTCCACCACCGGCTTGGAGAGATAGTCGTCCGCACCCGACTGGAACGCGCCGATGCGTGCCTGCAGACCGGGCTGAGCAGTCACCATCACAATCGGCAGGTCCTGCCAGCGCGGCGTCGAGCGCAGCACGCGGCACACGTCGAAGCCCGACAGCCCGGGCATCGCCACGTCGAGCAGAACCAGATCAGGCGGGACCTCCTCCAGGGCGTCGAGGATGCGCGCCGGCTCGACCAGCTTCCGGGTGCTGAGGCCCGCCCGCACCAGCACTGCTCAGGCGCGGCTGGCGACGGCTTCATCGTCGTCGACCACGAGCACCCGCGGGCGGTGCACCTGCGCCGCGGTCACCAGCTGCCGCGCCGCCGTCGAGAGGTCGTCGAAGTCGATGGGCTGGGCCAGGAAGAGCGAGGCGCCGGCGTGGGCAGCGGCGACGCGATCGGGAGTACCGCCCTCCTCGGACACGAAGGCGAAGGTCATCTCCTCGCAACCGGGAACCGTGCGCAGATCGCGAGCGAGCTGTGAGGCCTCGCTCGCGGGCAGGTCGAGGAAAGCGGCGTCGGGCGGCTGGCCAGCGGCGCTCGCCCGTGCCTCGGCAGGCGTGGAGACGCACACCGTCTGGTAGAGCTGTTGGCGGCCCAGGGCGCGAACGAGCTCCAAGAAAGGCTCGTTGGGGCTGACGGCGAGGATGCGTCCGCTCGAGAGGGCCATCCCGAGGGCTGGGGGTTCGCGCGTGGACGCGGCCTGCTCCATGGCCAGCCGCAGCGACTCCAGCGCGGAGTCGACGAGGGTCCAGCTCTCAGCGCTCGACTGGGGGCCGGTGGCCGACCAGAGGGCGTCCTCGAGCCGGCCGGCGGCCTCGCCGACCTCCCGGAAGCCATAGGACCCGGCCGTGCCACGCAAGCGGTGAGCGAGCGTTGTGGCCTCGGCACGCCTGGGCTCGGGGCTGCTCGCCGATCGCAGCGCGCCGACGGCGCACACGATCTCCTTGAGCTTGGCTGGCATGTTGCGCGCGTACTCGATGGAGAGAGCGCGAATCGCCTCCTCGGCCTGCACTACCTCGGGCCGCTGCGGTGGGATGGGCTTGCGCCCGAAGAGCAGCGCCTCGACTTCCTCGGCGAAGAGCGCCGGGGCCACCGGCTTGTGCAGGACCAGATTGACCTTGAGGTCCTTGGTGAGGCGGTTGAAGGAGCCCAGGTCGCGCCAGAAGGCGGACACGAAGACCACCGGAAGCCGGTCGCCGACCGTGCGCAAGCGGCTGATCCAGCTCATGCCGTCGGTGTCGGGCAGCAGTCCGTCGACCACTGCCAGGTCCACCCCGCCCGCGGCGATCGCGGCGTTGGCCTCGGCGGCGGTGCGCGCCTGCAGCACCCGATGCCCGCGCCCCTCCAGGGCCGGGACGACCAGGGTCCGGAACTCCTTGTCGTCGTCGAGAAGGAGGATGGTCTTCATCGGGGCAAACCGTTCTCCCTTTCCATCGCGGTGCTCGGCCCGCCTCGTGGCACCTCGAACCAGAACGTGCTCCCCACCCCGGGCTCGCTCTGAACGCCGATGGTCCCGCCGTGCTGCTCGACCAGCGCCTTGCTGATGGCGAGCCCCAGCCCCGTGCCGCCCTTGAGGCGTCGGTCCGACCCGTCCAGCTGCTGAAAGCGTTGGAAGAGGCGCGGGAGGTCCTGCTGGCTGATACCGGGCCCGCGGTCGACGACCTCGAAGCGGACCCGAGTGGGCCCTTCGTGAATGGCGAGCACGACTGGCGAGCCGAGGGGGGAGAACTTGACCGCGTTGGCGACGAGGTTGGTCAGCACCTGCAGCAGCCTATCGCGATCGCCCATCAACTGCGCGTCTTCTCCCTGGAGCGAGAGGGGCACGCCCGCCTCGTCGGCGAGCGGCCGGATCCCCTGCAAGGCCTCTGCGGCAAGGTCGCGGGCGGACACGGGCTGCAGGAACAGCTCCAGCCGGCCGGCCTCGAGCTTCCCAAGGTCGAGGATGTCGCCCACCAGGCGGGTCACGCGGTCGGCGTTGGAGAGGGCGATTCGCGAGAGCTCGGCGCCCTGCTCAGAGAGCGGGCCGGCGGCCCCTCCCTCGAGCAGGCCGAGGGCGCCGCGGATGGAGGCGATGGGCGTACGCAGCTCGTGGGAGACGACGGAGACGAACTCGCGCTTGAGGCGGTCGGCCTCTTTGAGATCGGAGATGTCGCGCAGGATTCCGGTGAAGAGACGGCCGCGGGAGCAGGGGCGAACCTCGCTCACTGCGAGGTAGAGAGGGAAGACGGACCCGTCCTTGCGAAGGCCTCGGACTTCGCGGCCGTGGCCGATGACGTGGGCTCGCCCGGTCTCGAGGTAGCGGCGCAGGTAGGTGTCGTGGCGGCTGTGGTCGGGCTCGGGCATCAGGAGCGAGACGTTGCGTCCCAGCACCTCGGCGCCAGCCCAGCCAAAAATGCGCTCGGCGGCCCGGTTGAACGACTGGATGGTTCCCTTGCCGTCGATGGTGACGATCCCCTCCACGGCGGTGTCGAGGACCGCGGCCAGGCGGGCCTCACGGTTGGCCAGCTCGAACAAGGTCTGCGAGAGCTGGGCATGGGCCTTCTCCTGCTGGCGGGCGGCTCGCCGGAGCTCGATGCGCGCCGAGACCTGGCGGGCGAGGATGGCCAAACCCTCGACTTGAGCGGGGTCGAGCGCGCTGGGCGCCACGTCGAGCACGCTTAGGGCACCCAGGGCCAGGCCCTGCTGAGTCAGCAGGGGAGCGCCGGCGTAGAAGCGCACTGGAAGACGGGAGAGCCCCGGCGTTGCCTGAAAGCGCTCGTCGAGGCCAAGGTCCGGGATGACCAGAGGCTCGGTTCCAAGCAGGACCCAGGCGGAGCAGGCCTCGTCGCGCGGAAGCTCGGCCAGCGGGAAACCCACGCGCGCCTTGAAGAACACGCGCTCGCGGTCGACCAGGCCGATGTGCCCGAAGGGGGTGCGGCAGACCAGCGTGGCCAGCCGGACCAGCTCGTCGAACTCCGGCTCAGGCTCAGTGTCCAGCAAGCCCGTGTCCCGAAGTGCCGCGAGCCGAGATTCCTCGTGCGGTGGTTGTGGCGCGACCCGCATGGTCCTCCAGTGTCTAGCTGCTGGCGATGCGGTCGATGTCCCGGGACAGCGTCATGGGGTCGAACGGCTTGAAGATCACTCCCTTGGCG
>JACRCT010001041.1 GCA_016218885.1 Deltaproteobacteria bacterium
GCGCTCGGCCAGGTGAAGCTCCCGGTGGCCCAGGAGATGGTCGCCACGCTGCGCGCACAAGGATTCGACGTGGGCATCGAGCCGGGACCGGGGATTCCCCTGACGGCCAAGCCCCCTTCAGCGGAGAAGCGACCATGAGCAACGAGTCTGTGGAGGCCTATCTCGCGCGCCGAGCGGAGGAGGTCAACGCCAGCCTGGCGCGACTCGTCCCGGCGGATGACGTCCCTCCCGCGACGATCCACAAGGCCATGCGCTACAGCCTGCTCGCCGGGGGCAAACGGCTCCGCCCTGCCTTGGTCATCTCCGCGGGCGAGGCCCTGGGGGCCAAGGCCGAGAAGCTGCTCCCCGCGGCTTGCGCCGTGGAGATGATCCACACCTACTCGCTCATCCACGACGACCTCCCGGCGATGGACGACGACGACCTGCGCCGCGGCCGGCCGACCTGCCACAAGGTGTTCGGCGAGGCGGTGGCGATCCTCGCCGGCGACGCGCTGCTCACCCGGGCCTTCGAGGTGCTCTCCTCACAGGAGGCCGCGCCCGATGCCGAGCGACGCCTGCTGCTGGTGCGCGAGCTCTCCGCCGCCGCGGGACCGGTCGACGCGCTCATCGGCGGCCAGGTGGTGGATCTCGAGAGCGAAGGCAAACCCGTCACTGCGGCTACCCTCGAGTACATCCACCGCGCCAAGACCGGAGCGCTGCTGCGCGCCTCGGTGGTGATGGGGGGCATCGTTGCCGGCGCCACGGCCGAGCAGCAGGTGAAGCTGCACACATATGGTGAGAAGATCGGGCTTGCCTTCCAGATCGCCGATGACGTTCTCGACCTCACCGCGACCGCCGAGCAGCTGGGAAAGACTCCGGGCAAGGACGTCGCCGTGGGAAAAGCCACCTACCCTGCCGTCCACGGCATCGAGGCCTCGCGTGCGATGGCTCTCAAGATGATCAGCGAGGCCTGCGCCGCTGTGCAGGATCTGGGGAAGGGCGCGGAGATCCTCACCGCGCTGGCGCGCTTCGTCGTCGCGCGGGTCTCCTGATCTTGCCGCGGCGTCCCATGCGTGACGCGATGCTGCGCCCACCCGGGTTCCCATCATCCCGAGCCCGGCGCTGGCCATGAGCATCTGATCGGATGAGCTCGGCCGTCACGGGCTGGGGGCGGCCCGGGTCGGCCTTACATAGGACAGGTACTGGCGGTCGATTCCCAGAAAGTGATGGACCAGCCACTCGCGGATGAACCGCATGACCTCCTCCGGCTTCGGGCTGACGCACTGGGAGCGCACGCGGGTGATGAAGGCGCTATGCGCCAGCCGGTGCTTGGCTAGATCGGGATATCCCGGAGTCGCGGCGAGCATCGCTTCCTCGGCGGCGAAATGGCTCTCGGAGTACTCGACCAGCAGGGCCAGCACCCGAGCCAGCTCGGGATTGCTGCCGCTCTCGAGCGCCCGGAACAGCGTGTTCGCGACCTCGACGATGCCTCGATGCTGCGCGTCGACGAACTCGATGCCGGAGTCGTATTCGGCCTTCCAGACGATGAGCGCGCTCATGATCCATCTCCCAACGAACCTGCCCTGCAGTTCGGCACGACCGAGCTCCTTGATGAGCTCCGCCCTGTGCGTACGGCGGGCCGTCGCTTCCGGAAAGGCCACCTACCCTGCCGTCCACGGGCACGGAGGCTCACCTCATCAATAGGACCTGCAGGGCTAACCCCTCAGGCGAGGCAGGAGGTCCTTCTCGAGGACGAAGGTGTCGGCGACGAGCCGCCCGTCGTCGACGATGGCGAAGGTACCGTAGGGGCTGGGCGCCGCTTCGTGGACCTCGCGGGCCGATCCCAGCTCCAGCACCCGGGCCTTCTTCTTCAGCTTCGCGCAGACCTCGAGAACGTGGCGCGCGGCGTCATCGAGGTAGGGACACTGGTCGGTGCGCACGACCGTGACGCCCTTTCCAAGTCGGCGCAGGCGCTCGTCCCAATTCCTGGGAAACGACGGGAGCGGGCCGCGCTTGAAGGCCTTGATCATCAACGAATAGGAGGGGCCGGCCTCGTCCACGGATTCGAAGCCCTGGCGTTCGAGCAGGGTGCGCCCGGCAAGCCAGTTTCCCTCACTGGCGATCATCGCCACGCCGCGAGCGCCCGCCTTCTTCGCCTCGGCGAGGCAGTCCCCGAGCAGCGCCTCGCCGAACCCCTTCCCCTTGCTGCGCCCAACGACCCAGAGGCAGTGCACGAAGAGCCAGCCTTCGGCGTCCTGCACCGGGCGCCACGCATGCTCGCCAGGCAGGTACTCGATGAACCCGCGCTCTGGAAGCTCCAGGAGCTTCACGCGCATTCCCTCGGAGAAGCGCTCCTTCACCCACCGCAGCTTGCGCTGGTAGCCCTCGGACTTCTTCTTGCTCATGCAGCAGAAGAACCCGAGCCGATCCACGCTCCTGGCGTCCACGTCAACGAACCTCACGACCGCCTCCTTCCTGGCGCTCCCTCCCACCGGCACGCCTGGCCCCCATGGTGCCTCACCACCGAGTCCAAGTGGGGCGCGAATCGGCTGGGCGCGGGCGATGACGACCCGCTACAGCGGGCGACGATGACCATTGACCACCCTGCGACGACAGCTCTACTCTCGCTCGGGCTTCTGAACAATCAGGGCGAGGGGAAACCCGGAGTCTCTCTTGGTCGGGATCCGAAGTGCTGGTCAGGCAACCGCAGCCCTCACGTCAGGCAACGTGGCGCGCGAGGTCGTCGCCCCCAAGCAGCCCGGTCGCGCGGCCCCCTCCTCGCCGGCCGGACCGACCCGGCCGACCACACTTGATTCCTTCGAAGCCAGCACGCCTGCTGCGACCGAGCGGATGCGGGCGACGCTCTCGCCTGCTCCGCTCCTTCCCGGCGACACCGACGTTCGTCCGGACCCGGCTCTGCCTCCGGCGCAGTCCGCCGCGACCTACAAGCCAGTCGCCAACGGGCGACTCTTCGTCGATGGAGCAGCCCCGGAGGACGTCATCCAGGGCGGTCTCGGCGACTGCTTCCTGCTGAGCGCCATGTCGGCAGTGGCTTCGGCCGACTCCGACCTGCTCGCGAAGGCGATCAAGGACAACGGCAACGGCACCTACCAGGTGCGCCTGTTCGCGAAGCAAGCCGACGGCCCCGTGGCACCCAAGACCTTCCGCATCGACGGCGATCTTCCCTCTGCCGGTGGAGAGCTGCTCTTCGGCAAGGCACGCCAGCGCAACGAGACCTGGGTGCCCCTGCTGGAGAAGGCCTACGCCTCCACCAAAGCCGGATACGCTTCGATCTCCCATGGTGGCAAGCCCGGGGAGGCCCTGACCGCGCTCACCGGTCGGCCCACCACCTCGACGCGCGTGCTGCTCACCGGCAAATACAAGACGCTGGAGCTGATGAAGAGTGCCCAGGAGCGCCACGCGGCGATGACCGCCAACACCTATCCTTCCGCCAAGTGCCTCGCGGGGTTGGGGCTGCTCACGAACCACAGCTATGCGGTCCTCGGCACCGAGGAAGAGGGAGGGGTCTCCTACGTCAAGCTGCGCAACCCCTGGGGCTTCGGCGAGTTCGGCAACGACGGCAAGAACGACGGCGTCTTCCGCATGAACCTCGACGACTTCTACCGCTCCTTCATCGAGCTGCACGTCAGCTGAAGCCTCTGCGACCAGGCTCGCCCCAGGCGCCTCTTGCGCCATGCCACGCCTTGACCTCCCGCCAACGCCCCCGCCATCCTGGGCCGCAGCAAGGAGGTCTCGATGCGGTTGGTCATGCTCATCGTCATCCTGGGTCTGATGTGCGCAGCGGCCTGGTGGATAGTTGCCGGACGAAACGCCGCGGTCGGAGCGGTCTCCGCACCGCCCCCATCCAGCGAGGTCTCGCTCCCCTCGGGGACCGACCCCGCCCAGACGATGCAGAACGCCCGAAAGGCGGCCGCGCGGATCGAAGCCGGAAGCCTCCAACGCGCCGGGGACATCGACTCCGCCGCTGAAGTCGAATGAGCCTGGATGCGAAGAGGCTTCGGCTCTCCCGCCGGATCTTGCTCGAGAGCGCCCTGGGGCTGGGCAGCGCGAGCCTGCTGGTCGAGCCCGGCACACTCTCGAGCTGGCTGTCCGGCTTGGGCGGAGCGGCCCGGGCCGAGAGCGAGCTCGCCGCCCTGCTCGAGGCTGCCCCCAAGGCCCGCTTCTGGACATCCACCGCTTCGCCCACTGCGAATTGTCAGTCCTGTCACGTGCCGAGCGAGATCGGGAAGGCCACCGCGCACGAGCACGGCAAGGTGCTGATCAGGTGCCTGCTCTGCGCCCATAGCTGCGTGCTGGCCGAGGGCGAGCGCGGGATGTGCCGAGCCCGCATCCATCTCAAAGGCGAGCTGCGCACCCTGGTCTGGGGCCGGCCGATGGCCATCCAGGTCGATCCCATCGAGAAGAAGCCCTTCTACCACTTCCTCCCCGGCGCCCAGGCGTACTCGCTGGCCACCTCCGGGTGCCCTCTGCGCTGCAAGTTCTGCCAGAACTGGGAGATCTCCCAGGCCCGCCCCGAGGACTACGACTCGCCGGTCCGCAAGCCCGACGAGCTCGTCGCTGCCGCGGCAGGCAAGAAGGCCCAGGTCATCGCCTTCACCTACAACGAGCCCACCGTCTTCGCCGAGTACCTGCTGGAGATCGCGCAGGCCGCCCGCAAGCGCGGGGTTCGAAGCGTTCTCATCTCCTGCGGCTACATGCAGGAGGAGCCCCTGGCCGAGATGTGCCAGGTGCTCTCTGCCATCAAGGTGGACCTGAAGGGCTACTCGGCCGAGTTCTACAAGAGCGTGTGCGGCGCCGAGCTCGCGCCGGTGCTCCGCAGCATCAAGCAGATCGCCCGCAGCAAGGTGCACCTCGAGCTGGTCAACCTGGTGGTGCCTTCCCTCAACGACTCGGAGAAGGCTCTGGGCGAGCTGATCCGGTGGGTCGCGGGTGAGCTGGGCCCCGACGTGCCCGTCCACTTCACTCGCTTCCACCCCGACTACCAGCTGCCGAATCTCTCCCCTACCCCGGTTACCCGGTTGGAGCGGGCCCGCGACCTCGCGCTCAGACAAGGCCTGCGCTACGCCTACGTCGGCAACGTGCCCGGCCACCCCGGCAACTCCACCTACTGCCCCAAGTGCAAAGAGGTCGTCATCGAGCGCAGCCACTTCTTCGTCTCCGCCAATCGCCTCCAGAAGGGGCGCTGCCCGTCGTGCCAGGAACCCGTCGCCGGAGTGTGGGCCTGAGACATGCGCCTCTGGCTGGTCTTCGTCGGGGCGATCTCGGTCCTGGGACAAGTCACGCTGCTCCGGGAGCTGGCGGTGGCCTCCTATGGGGTGGAGCTCGTCTACGTGCTCGCGCTGGGCCTGTGGCTGCTCGGGAGCGCAGGGGGCGCGGCCGGGCTCGGGAAGCTGAATGGGCGTGCCGCATGGCTCTTGACGGCGCTGCTCCTGCCGTCCGCTGCGATCTTCCTGCGCGGCGCCCGGCCGCTGCTCGGCACCGTCCCAGGCGCTTACCTCCCCTTCGGGACCCAGCTCGCCATCGCCGCCATGGCCATCGTCCCTTGCGCCGCGCTCCTGGGAGCGCTGTTCCCCATCGCCGCGCGCCCTGCGCCTTCCCTTCCTCGCGCCTACGCCCTCGAGAGCGCCGGCGGGGTGCTCGGCGGGCTGGCCTCGACCGCGCTGCTGAAGGCGGGCGTCCCCAACTGGCCCACCCTCCTCGCCTGCTCTGCTTGCGCGCTCGTCGCGGCCTCGCTTGGGCTCTCTCAGCCCCGGCCGCGCTGGCTGCCTCCGCTGCTGATCGCCCTGGGCGCGATCCTCGTCGCAGCCTGGGCCTGGTCGGTCACCCTCGATCAGGCGACGACTCGCTGGGCTCACCCTTCGCTGGCCGCGACGCGGGACACCCCCTACGGCCGGATCACCGCCGAGAAGAGCGAAGGGTTGGTCTCGGTCTTCGACAACGACGCCCTGGCGTTCGACACCGAGGGCACCGAAGCCGAGGAGTTCGTCCACCTGGCACTGGCGGAGCATGCCGCCCCGCGGCGCCTGCTGTTGCTGGGCGGCGCCGCGTCGGGAGTGCTCACCGAAGCGCTGGGTCACGGGCCCGAGTCGATCGACGTGATGGAGCTCGACGAGGCCTTCTTCCGCCTGGTGCATCCCCTCCTCCCTGAGCGCACACGAGCGACCTTGGCCGACCCGCGGGTGAGAGTGCTCTTCGGCGATCCCCGCCGCCACCTGGAGGACGGCGCTGAGCGCTGGGATGCCGTGCTCGTCGCCATGCCCGAGCCGACCTCCGCCGCATCCGGCCGCTACTACACGCAGGAGTTCTTCGCCCTGGTCGCGAGCCGGCTCTCCCCCGGAGGCATCCTCGCACTGCGCCTGCCGGCCGCCGAGAACCGCTGGCCCGCCGCGTTGGTGCGCCGGGTCGCGTCCGTCGACCGCGCCCTGCGACGCTCCTTCAAGGACGTGCTCGCGCTTCCAGGCTCGAAGCTGGTCCTCGTCGCCTCCCAATCGCCGCTCGAGCACGACGCGGAGGCGCTCGCCTCCCGCCTACGAGCACGCTCGCTTCGAGCCCGCGCCGCGACTCCGGAGTACGTCCACTTCGTCCACACCAACGCGCGCAAGGACGAGATCGCAAGCCTGCTCGCGTCATCGGAGGCGGAGCCCGCGACCGATCGGCGACCGGCGTGCTTCCGCGACGCGGTGGACCTCTGGCTCGCCAAGATCGCCCCCGACCTCGCTCGCCAGGCGGCGGGCTGGCACGGCTGGGGTGCCTGGCTGCTGATCTCCGTCGCGCTCGCGCTGCTGATGGGCGGCATCGCCTCGGCCCGTTGGCTCTCATGCGGGCGCCCTCGCGGGCTCGCTTTCCTCGCCGGCTTCTGCGGCATGGTCCTCGAGACCGTCCTCGTGCTGCGCTACCAGGCCCAGCGCGGCGTGCTCTTCGAGGACTTGGGGCTGCTTCTCATGCTCTTCATGGCCGGTCTCGCCGCAGGTACGGCGGTGCTCGCGCGATGGGCCCCGGCCGTCCCCTCCCGGGCACGAGTGTTGGGCCTGCTTCTGGGCATCGGCGTGAGCTCGGCCGCCCTCGTCCTGACCTCAGGAGGAGGCTCGGAGGGCGTGTTGGCGCAGACCGCAGGGCTGCTCCTGGTCACGGGAGCCATCACCGGCGGCCTCTTCGCCCAGGCCACCGCGGGCGCTGCGAACCCGGGGAGCCTATACGCCTGGGACCTTGCCGGAGGCTGCGTCGGCGCGGTGCTCACCAGCCTCCTGCTCCTCCCGTTGGTGGGCTTCGACGCCGCCGCCGCTACCGCCGGGATGGCCGCTCTGGCAGGGGTGGCGGTCGCACTGTGAGCGTTGACGCAC
>JACRCT010001047.1 GCA_016218885.1 Deltaproteobacteria bacterium
CAGCCGGTGAAGGGCGGCTGGAAGGACGAGAGCGTCAAGGACGCGCTGGACCTGTGTCTCTCCTGCAAGGGCTGCAAGGGGGACTGCCCCGTCAATGTGGACATGGCCACCTACAAGGCCGAGTTCCTCTCCCACTACTACGAGGGTCGGCTGCGCCCGCGCTCTGCCTACGCCATGGGATGGGTGTTTCGCTGGGCACGCCTGGCCTCGGTTGCACCCAGGTGGGCGAACCTCCTCTCGCAGACTCGGCCCTTCTCGACGCTGGCCAAGGCGCTGGGTGGCATTGCTCCCCAGAGGCGGATACCCGCCTTCGCGCCCGAGTCGTTCAAGCGGTGGTATTTCCGGCGAGGTCCGAGGCCCCAGGCCGGCGCGAAGGCGGCGCACCGCGTGCTGCTCTGGCCGGACACCTTCAACAACTACTTCCACCCCGAGACCGCGCGAGCGGCAGTGGAGGTGCTGGAGGCAGCAGGATGTGAGGTGCGCGTGCCCAGGCCGTTCCTGTGCTGTGGCCGGCCGCTCTACGACTACGGCTTGCTCGAGCTCGCCAAGGGGAGGCTGCGGCGGATCCTCGCGGTGTTGGGACCGGAGATCCGCGCGGGGACGCCGCTCATCGGGATCGAGCCGAGCTGCCTGGCGGTCTTTCGCGACGAGCTGCGGCAGCTGCTCCCGGGTGAGCCGCTGGCGGAGCGCTTGAGCCGGCAGTCGCTGACGCTGGGCGAGTACCTGTCGGGTCGCAAGGACTACCAGCTGCCGAAGCTCGAGCGCCGGGCGATCGTCCATGGGCACTGCCACCAGCGGGCGGTGATGAAGCTCGACGCAGACACCCGGGCGCTCGACGCCATGGGGCTCGACTACCGGGTCCTCGATTCGGGTTGCTGCGGCATGGCCGGCTCGTTCGGCTTCGAGAAGGGCGAGCACTACGAGGTTTCGATGAAGGCCGGCGAGCGGGTCCTCCTGCCCGCGGTGCGCGACGCGCCGGGTGATTCGCTGGTGATCGCCGACGGGTTCAGCTGTCGCGAGCAGATCGAGCAGGGGAGCACGCGCCGGGCGCTACACCTCGCCCAGGTCCTGCAGATGGCGATGCGGGAGGGGCCGCGCGGGTCGCTCACCATCTTCCCCGAGCGCGGGTACACCTCAGCGCGACCGGCGCTCCCCTCGAAGAGGTCCATCGCGATGGGGCTGATCAGCACCGCCGCGCTGGCTATGGCGGGGTGGGGGTTGTGGAGGGTACGGGTGTAGCCGATGCCACCCATGATCTGCCTCGCATGGCGCGCTACCTACTGGCAGCTCTCGGTGGTGAACTTCTTGGCCTCGCTGACCAGCCGGCGGGTCCGCTCCGGCTCGACGCCTGGGTCCACGGCGAGGGCGGTGGTGTCGACGAGCCGTTGAACGGGAGCGGGAGCTCGCCGCTGGGCAGCTCGTTCAGGCGCGCGAGCGAGAGGGGAGACCTCAAGCTGCAATGGACCAGGAAGGCAAGACCCTGGCGGTCGCTGGCGTGGAGGAGACGGACCGGTGGAGAGGCTTGGTGCTGTTCCGCCCTTACCCTCTGTACGCCAGCGAGCGCTCGCTCATCCCCGGGTAGCCCTCGCGATCCATCGAGGCAACTTCGAGCATGCGGACCTTGCGCTGCGTGAGCTTCTCGAACGCCTTGCGCGCGACCGCTTCCGGCAGCGCCTCTGAAGGCGGGACGATCGCAACCGAGATCTCGGCGTTGTCGAGGACGAGCCTCGGGGCGGGTGAACCCGGCGACTTGGCGCGGCAAGCGGGATCGAGGAGCAGAAGGAGGGCTACCGGGCAGGCGACGAGCGAACGCATTGGAGCGTTCTAGCCTATGCCGCGCCACCAAGCGATCGGTGGGCCTTGCCATTCGCGAAGGCACGATGTCGGCAATGAACGAGACCTGCACGGGACTTTGCCTCCACCTCGCCCGGCATGACCTCCGGCAGGCCGCGCTTGCCGGCAAGCGCGGCAGCCCGAAGCCGGCCACCCGCCTCGGTTGCGCCCAGGTGGGCCTTCGCCCAGGGGCTTTGCCGCGCCGTGGCGAGAAGGGCTCAGGCTTCCGGGAGGCGCGGGTCGGCGACGAGGGTCGCAGGCGCCTGGTCGAAGAGTACTCTTGGCGTGGAGGCGCCCGTGCTCGGGCAAGCGGGGGCGCCTCGCGTGCATCTCCCTCGCCACCACCTGCCAAGCGGTGTAGAAGTCAAAACCCACGTCGAATCCTCCTGGAGGAGCTGCAATGCCTGTCAGACCTCCCTCTCGCGCAGCCGTTCCCACCACCCCTCGTGGAGTCTCCACGGATTCCAACAAGTCGCTCGTGAAGGTCCTTGAAAGCGAGCTTCCTAACGTCGGCTGGGGAAGCCAGATGCTTGCCGGTGTAGCCTTCGAGCCGAACTCGGTGCTCATCAAGAAGATGAATGAGTTCTCGTACTTCGCTCGCTTCTCAAAGCAAGAGCCGAACATGGTCCTTCTCGAGCGTGTTGGGGAAGGTTCCAACACCCGTGAATACGCCTCACGGCTGGTACGCGTTCCGCCACCGGAGACTCGCCCAGCCGTTTCTCCCTCCCTTCAGAAGGCGCTCCAACAAGCGCTCGATTCTGAGTTGGCTAACGCTCAGTGGAAAAATGGGATGATCGCGGGCGTGTCCTTCGAAACGACTCCGGTGCTCGTCAGGGAGGCCGCGACTGCGACTGAGTTCTCGTACTTCGCTCGCTTCTCAAAGCAAGAGCCGAACATGGTGCTCTTCGAGCGCGTCGGAGGAGGGTCCAACACCCATGAGTACGCCTCGCGGCGGGTGCATGTGGCGCCCCAGGAGGCTCGCCCAGCGGCCATCGATCGCTCTCTTCAGAAGTCGCTCCAAGAAGCGCTCGATTCCAGGCTGGGCAGCGTTCGGTGGAGCAAACAGATGATCGGGGGCGTGACCTTCGAAACGGCCCCGGTGCTCATCAAGGAGGCGGATGCTGCGACTGAGTTCTCGTACTACGCTCACTTCTCGAAGGAAGAGCCGAACATGGCGCTCCTCGAGCGTGTGGGAGGGCCTTCCAACACCCGCGAGTACGCTGAGCAAATGATGCGCCTGCCCAGGCTAGACAGCTTTGATTGAGTGGGTGCATCCACTCGACTCAGGCTGTCGCGTTTCGTCGATGAAGTCCCGGAAGGGGTCGACCAGGAGCGCCCGTGGCGGTGCCCGGGCGCGCGTCTCGAGGCAAGCCGACCAGGGCCAGGGGGCTCAAGCTGGCCGCGGCAGACGCTTCGAACGCTGCCGCCCGCAAGATTCGAGTCCAGCCGGGAACATCACACGGAGCTGGAGAAGAGAGGTCGACCAGGGGCGGGGGCTGACCTGCGGCGGATGGTAAAACCGTTGTACTAACGCCGAAACACCACCTCGCCAAATCGTCCAGGAAGGGCAGGGTGGGGCTCGTCGAGCGGAGGCGATAGATGGCGGCTGGTCGATTAAAAGATGCAGGCAAGGCGCCCAGGGCTCGTATAGGTGCGTTCAGAGAGGAGCGATGATCGTCAGTAAAAAGGTTGTACTATCGACCGAGTCCTCGAAAAGACCCCCACCGTCCGCCCCCCCCCGCCCCCAAGGTCGTTGGCCGACTCGTCGGCTCGGTTCCGTTCACCCCGAGCGCAGGCCGCTCCGAGCTTGCGAGGGGGCGGCCGGAGTCGAGCTCCTCGACTCCGGGGCTTTGCGCTCCTGAACTCGCCGAAGGGCCGCCTCTCCGCTCGGGGGTGACCGATGACGGCTGCTTCCTCCATGATCGATGGCCAACAGCGACGCACTGCCTCCCGCCCCCGAGCCTTCCAACCGTGAGCACGATCTCGCGAGAGTCCGTTCACCATATTGGCCAAGCCGCGTGAACCGCGAAGCTCTCCTGTTGGCGCACGCCACTTCGGGCCGCGGATCCCCTACCCGAGAAGCTCAGGCGACTCGAGGAGCTCCTTGATCCGGAACAGATACCCGTTGGCCGCGACGCCATCGATGATTCGGTGATCGTAGGAGAGCACGAGGGCCATGATGGGGCGGATCACGATGGTGTCCTCGCCGTTGAGCGCGGCGACGACGGGCCGCTTGACGATGCTGCCCATGCGCAGGATGGCGACCTGCGGCTGGTTGATGACGGCCGCGCCCCAGATGTTCCCCTTCTGACCGGGGTTGGAGAGGGTGAGGGTCCCGCCGGCGAGGTCGTCGGCGGTGAGCTTTCCGGTGCGGGCCTTCTCGGCGGACTCGGCGACGGCCTTGGTGAAGCCCGCGAGGTCGCGCTCGTGGGCCTTCTGGAGGACGGGGACGACGAGCCCCTCGGAGGTATCGACCGCGATGCCCAGGTTCACGACTTTCCGGATGACGAAGGCATCGGGAAGCACGGTGGCGTTGACGACCGGGAAGTCCTTCACTGCCCGCACCACCGCGGCGGCGACATAGGCCAGGAAGCTGACCGGATGGCCGCTCTTGGCTGCCTCCTTACGGGCCCGATCGACCTTGTGCATGTCGATCTCGGCCATGCAGAAGACATGGGGCGAGGTCTGCTTGCTGTAGACCATGTGCTCGGCGATCAACCGGCGGCGCCGGGTGAAGGGCACGAGCTCGTCGCCGGGCAACGGCCGGTACTCGGGCGGCTTGTAGGTCGTGAGCGCGAGAGGCCGGGTTGCAGGGCCTGCGGAGGGAACAGGGCGGGCGGGCGGAGGAGCAGCGGCGCCCGCCACAGGTACAGCGATGGTGGGCGTCCCCGGGACGCGGGTGGACAGCCAGCCCAGAAGATCTCGCTTGGTCACCCGGCCGTTGGCGCCGGTCCCTGGCACCAGGGAGAGGTCGACGCCGTACTCGCGGGCCATGCGACGCACCAGAGGAGAGGTTCGTCGACCGCCCGGCGGGATGGGAGGAAGGGGGGCGTGAGCGATGGGACGCCCAGCGGGGCGCGGCGGGGGTGGTGGCGCTGGCCTCGCGGCCTCGGGGGGAGGCGTGTAGATCGGCGCGGAAGGCAGCTCCTCGGGCTCGGGGATTGGCTCGGGCCTGCGAGCCGGTGGAGGAGGGGAAGGCAATGCGGGCGGGACGCCTGCGGTCCCAGGGGTGGCCGCGGTCGTCGCCGTGGTGTCGATCTCGGCGATGGGCGTGCCGATGGCGACCGTCTGCCCCTCCTGGACGATGAGCCGCACCAACCTGCCTGCGACTGGCGAAGGGAGCTCAGTGTCAGCCTTGTCGGTCGAAGCCTCGGCGATCGTCTGGTCGGCCTGGACCGAATCACCAGGCTTGACCAGCCACTTGGAGAGGGTCGCCTCGACGACCGACTCGCCCAGCCGCGGCATCACCACCGGGACCACAGCCATCCCATCCTCCTAACGGACGGCGGGGTGGCCGCTCGGGGCCCTCCTCGCCAAAGAAGCCGGGCTCAATAGGCCAGGATCTCGCGTGCCCTGGCCACCACTTTGTCGGCGTTGGGCAGCACGTAAGCCTCCATGGCCGGGTGGTAGGGCATGGGCGCGTCGAGCGAGGCCACCCGTGCGATGGGTGCGTCGAGCCAGTCGAAGGCCTCCTCGGCGATGCGTGCGCTGATCTCCGAGGCGATGCCCCCAGTGAGACGGTCCTCCTGGATGAGGACCACCCGGTTGATGCGGCGCACCGCCTCGAGGATCGCCTCCAGATCGAACGGCAGAAGGGTGCGCAGGTCGATGACCTCGACCTGGACCTTGTCCTCCTGGGCGAGCCGCTCGGCGGCCTCGAGCGACCACTCCAGGGCGCCGCCGTAGGTGACGAAGAGCAGGTCCTTGCCGGTGCGGCGGGTGGCGGCCTTGCCCAGCGGGACCACGACCTCGCCCTCGGGGATCTCCTCCTTGATGCGCCGGTAGAGGCGCTTGTGCTCGAAGAAGATCACCGGGTCGTCGTCGCGGATAGCCGACTTGAGCAGCCCCTTGGCATCGAAGGCGGTGGCGGGGGCCACGACCTTGAGGCCGGGGACGCGGAAGAACCAGGCCTCGGGATCCTGGGAGTGGAAGAGGGCGCCGCGAACCCCCGCGCCCGATGGGCCGCGCACCACCATGGGGACCCTGGCGCGCCCGCCGTGACGGTAGCGAGTCGTGGCGGCCATGTTCACGATCTGGTCGAAGCCGCAGGAGATGAAGTCCATGAACTGCATCTCGACCACCGGCCGCAGCCCGGCCAGCGCCGCGCCGATGCCCGCCCCGACGATCAGCTCCTCGCTGATGGGAGTGTCGATGACGCGGTCGGCCCCGAACTCCTTGTGGAGCCCCTCGGTGGCCAGGAAGGCGCCGCCCATCACGCCCACGTCCTCGCCCATCACGATCACGTTGGGATCGCGGCGCATCTCCTCGAAGAGGGCTTCGCGAACCGCCTGCAGATAGCTCACGTTCGGCATGCCGTCGCTCCAGGAGAAAGGCTAGTGCAGGGTGCTCTCTTCGCGGCTGCCGGGGGTGGCCGGCGCCGGGGCCTGCAGTGGAGGCTGCGACGCCTTGGAGTCGGATGGGCGGAGCACCTCTTGGCTGTCATCCTCGCGGGGCTCGACGCGGATCTGCGGAACGCCCGGGACAGCGGTGGCGTAGATGTCGGTGAGCGCGTCCTCAGGGGAAGGGTCGGGGCTCTCCTCGGCGAACTTCACCGCCTCGTCCACCACCGCCTTGATGCGGGCCTCGGTCTCGGCACGGACCTTCTCGAGGTCCACGCCCTTGACCTGCAGATAGGACTCCCACAGCCGCAGGGGATCGCGCGCCTCCCAACGCTTTCGCTCCTGCTCGATGCGATAGCTCGCCCGGTCGTGAGGGCTGTGGCCGAGCATGCGATAGGTCTTGGCTTCGATGAGCGTCGGGCCCTCGCCGGCGCGCGCCCGCGCCGTGGCCTTGGCCGTCGCCTCGAGCACGGCGAACAGGTCGTTGCCGTCCACCACCTGGCCCTTGAAGCCGTAGGCCGCCGCGCGGTCGGCCACGTTCTCGATGGCCATGGTCTGCGAGAGGGGCGTCGAGTAGGCGTACTGGTTGTTCTCGCAGACGAAGAGGACCGGCAGCTTGTGGACGCCAGCGAAGTTGGCCGCCTCGTGGAAATCGCCTCGGCTGCCGGCGCCCTCGCCGAAGTAGGCGACGCAGACCCGTGGCTCCCTGCGCAGCTTGAACTTGAGCGCGAAGCCGCAGGCCACCGGCAGCGACGAAGCGAGCATGCTGGTGGACCCGAAGACGCCCTGGGAGAGCAGCCCGCCGTGCAGCCCGCTGTCCTTTCCGCGCGCCAGGCCGGTCGCCTTCCCGTAGAGCTGGGCCATCACCATGCCGGGTGGCACGCCCTTGACCAGCAAGGCGCCGAGATCGCGGTGCAGCGGGAAGATGACGTCCTCGCGCTGCAGGCCGTAGGTCGTGCCCACGACCACCGCCTCCTGGCCGAAGCCGGAGTAGACGCCGCCGGAGATCTTGTTCTGGGCGTGGAGCCGGGAGACCCGGTACTCGAATTCCCTAGTGAGCTTGAGCCAGTAGTAGAGCTCGAGATCGCTGTCCAAGCTGGTCCTCGCTTGCGTGACGGGAGGGCCGCCCCCTGGGCGACCCCCTCCTTGGGTAGCAGCGTGAGCGGTTTTCTGCTCGGTTTTCGCGAGCGTCCATCGGGGAGGTGTCGGTTGGCGCGCGACGAGGGGGCTTGCCGTCCGCAAGAGCTGGTCGCGGAAGGGAGGGATTCCGGTCGGGACCTTCGCTTGGAGGCGCTCGCTGGCGGGGACGCCCACGCCCTCAGTAGCGCCATTGCCCCATCAGAGGGCCTCGACGAGCACGGCGATGCCCTGTCCACCCCCGATGCAGGCGCTGCCCACTCCGAAGCGTTTGCCGCGGGCCTTGAGCTCGTAGAGCAGGTGCATGGTGATGCGCGCGCCGCTGGCCGCCAACGGATGCCCGACGGCGATGGCACCCCCGTTCACGTTGGTCTTGTTGCGGTCGAGCCTGAGCTCCTTCTCCACCGCCAGGAACTGCGGGGCGAAGGCCTCGTTGACCTCCACGAGGTCGACCTCCTCGAGGGTGAACTGGTGTCGCTCCATGAGGTTGCGAATGGCCGGGACGGGGCCGATGCCCATCACGTCGGGGTCGCAGCCGGCGTGCGCCCAGCCAAGCAGGCGGCCGATGGGGCTGAGCCCGCGGCGCGCGGCGTAGGTCCGGGTGCTCAGCACCAGGGCCCCGGCTCCGTCGCTGATGCCCGAGGCCGCTCCGGGATGGATGACCCCTTCCTTCTTGAAGACCCTGGGCAGCTTCGCGAAGCTTTCCAAGGTGGTGTCGGGCCGGTTGTGCTCGTCGCGGGAGAAGAGGAGTGGCTGGCCCTTGCGCCCGGGCATCTCCACCGGGGCGATCTCGGCGTTGAGCCGCCCCGACTCCTTGGCGGCGGCGAAGCGTCGTTGAGTGAGTACCGAGTACTCGTCCACCTCCTCCTGGGAGATGCCATAGCGCTCGGCGAGGTTCTCGGCAGTCACGCCCATGGGGAGGCCGTTGAAGCTGTCGGTGAGCGAGGACCAGAGCGTGTCCTCGAGCGCGCCCTTGCCCAGAGGGATGCCCCAGCGAGCACCGCGAATGACGTGCGGCGCCTGGCTCATCGACTCGGTGCCGCCGGCCAACACCAGATGGGCCTGGTGGGTGAGCATCAGGGTCGCCGCCTGGATGATGGCCTCGAAGCCCGAGCCGCACAGGCGGTTCACGGTGAGGGCCGGGACGCGCGCGGGCAGCCCGGCGAGCAGGCCGACGTGGCGCGCGAGGTAGATGGCGTCGGGGGAGGTCTGGGCCACGTTGCCGAAGACCACGTGGTCGAAGTCCTCCTTCGGCACGCCGGCTTGTGCGATCGCGGCGCGCGCCGAGTGCACCCCGAGGTCCGTCGCCGACTGGTCCTTGAGGGAGCCGCCGAAGGTCCCGAAGGGGGTCCGCCGGGCGCTGAGGAACAGGATCTCGTCGGAGATGGGCTTCATGGTTGCGCCTCCTCGAAGGGGCGCAGGGCCCCCGAGTACGTTGGATAGCAGCTGCGGCCAGCGCCAGCCACCCACTCAGACCGAGCGGGGAGGCCCCACCAAGAGCAGCAGGCGCCAGACTTCAGACTCTAGTCACCGCTTGACCTGCGGCCTGGGGTCCGGGGCCTGGAGCGGGGATTCAGCGCGCGCAGGCGCATGACTCCGCGGAGCACGAGTAGGCGCAGGGCGCCGACTGGGTCTGCGCCTCGCAGTCGGCATCGGCGGAGCACCACAGCTCGAAAGGATGCTCCATTTGGAAGAAGGGGATGGCGTTGCCGTTCACGTCGGTCGTCGCCGGGTGGTAGAGCCCGACCTGCGGCGAGTCGGCCACGAGGGCGCGCTTGAGGATCATCCGGAAGGCCACGGCTGCCGCCTCCTCGGACCCGGAGATGGTGGTGACGAGGATGACTCCCGAGGCTCGGGAGGGCTCGGGGAATTCACGGGTCTGGTTGTATCGGCCGTCGAGCACGCCCACGTCGCACGGCTGGCTCTCGCAGCTCATGACCAGCTCGGCGTGGAAGGTTCCGTCCTTGCGCAGCACCAGCAGCCGCAGCATCGAAGGTGCCTCGAAGCTGGGGTTGTCGATGCGGAACGTGCCCAGGAGCGAGGGATCGAGCCCGCCCCCAGCGACCTGGAACGTGTCCTCGAGCTTCTTGAGGCCATCCGCCGCGCCGCACCCGGCGGCCAGGAGCCCCAGCCACGCCACTCGCGCCCATTGGACCATCGTCGCCCCCGCCGCCCCGCACCCCACGGTACAGGCAAGCATTGCGGCCGTGCGCCCGCTCGAGGCAGCGCCTGCTTGGGCGCTTCACCAGCGAGGTCGTGGAGGGCTGGCGTGGCCCCGGCAAGGAAGGCTCCGCGGGTGGGAGTCGCCGCCAGAACCTTGCGGGCTCGCTCCCCTGGCTGGATGATCTGGCCGTGCGCCCTCTCTTCTATTCAGGAACCGAAGTCATCGCCGCCACCTTGCCCGAAGATGCGCGACTGGTGATGCCGCCGCCCATCGGATCGGGTATCGGGGACGTGAAGGCTGCCGTCGCCCGTGCCCTCGAGCAGCCGGTGGACGGCAAGCCTCTCGATGAGCGCGTCTCCGAGCTTTCGCGGGTGCTGCTGGTCTACGACGCCCCGACATTCCCCGTCCCTTCGTTGCGGGTGGACCCGCGGATCGCGGCCATCGAGGCCATCCTCGAGGCCCTGGCCGCACGCGGGCTGCCGCGGGAGAGCGTGACCCTCCTGTGCTCGACGGGCGTGACCCGTCTGTACCGGAACACCGAGATCGCGCGGGTGGCCGGGGTCACCGCGCTCGCTTCACACACCGCGCTCTGCCACGACGCCGAGGCGATCGATCGGCTGGTCGAGGTGGGCAAGACCTCCGAAGGCGAGTTGGTGGAGCTCAACGCCGCGGTGACCGAGGCCGACCTCGTGGTGTCCCTCGCGGTCGCGCAGGCCCCGGTGCAAGGCGGCTGGACGACGCTCATCCCCGGCCTGGCGTCGGTCGCCTGCGCGCGAACCTTCCTGACCGCGAAGAACCTCGCCGAGGGCGCGACCCCTTTCGATCCTTCCTCGCGATTCCAGAAGGCGCTGCGCCGCGGTGGGCGCCTGCTGGAGAGGAAGGTCTCGATCTTCCACGTCGAGCTCGCGCTCGACACCCGGCTCTGGTTCAAGCCGGTGATCAACCTGCTGCGGCCCGAGGGTGAGGTGCCGGCGCCGGTCGCCGCCTGGGACCGCATCCCCGAGCCCATCCGCGCACGTGCCTCACGTCTGTTCCGCTCCGAGTACCAGACCATCGGGGTCGCCGCGGGCTCGGTGAACGTCGCGCACGCGGCGGTGTGTGACCTGCTGAGCTCGAGCAACTACGCCAAGGTCGACTCGCCCGCCGACGTCGTGGTCCTGGGGGTCCCCGCCGTCACCCCCCATACGCTAGGCAGCTACGACAACCCGGTGCTCGACGTGGCTTCGGCGTTCGGCTACGTGCTGGCCTGGCACGACGGCAAGCCGCTGGTGCGCAAGGGCGGCGCGGTGGTGCTCCTGACGCCGCTGCATGAGCGCTTCGATCGGCCCACTCATCTGCCCTACGTCGAGTTCTACGAGAAGGTGCTGGCCGAGACGCGCGAGCCCGCGGAGATGGCCGAGCGACACGAGGCGCTGTTCTCGGGCCGGCCGGAGTACGTCGCGGCCTACCGGCGGCGACATGCCTATCACGGCATCCAACCCTTCCACGCCTGGTACCAGGCCTGGAACGTGCTCTCCAGGGTCGGCAAGGTCATCGTGGTGGGAGCCCAGGAGCAGACCGCGAGGCGCTTCGGGTTCGAGTCGGCGAAGAGCCTGGAGGATGCCCTGGGCAGGGCGCGTGACTTCGCGGGCGGTCCGACGGCGAGCGTGGCTGCGCCGGTGCTTCCTCCCGCTTTCGGGATCAAGGTTGCCTAGCGACCGGACATGTAGGCTCGCACATTGGTGAGGTGTGGTTTGGGTCGCTACCGGCTCGGTGAGCTCCTCGACATGGCGATGGTACAGCGCCTTGCGGCGGCCAACTTCGCCGCGGCGGGGATGCCCATCGGAATCATCGACGCCGTCGATGGCTCGGTCCTCGTGGGCGCCGGGTGGCAGGAGATCTGCTCGAAGTTCCACCGCGTCCATCCGGTGACCGCGGCGCGGTGCCGGGAGAGCGACGCCCATATCCAGACCCAGCTGCCTTCGGCAGCGACCTGCCAGTACAAGTGCAAGAACGGGTTGTGGGACATCGCCATCCCCGTCGTCGTCGAGGGCGAGCACCTGGCTACCCTCTTCCTGGGGCAGTTCCTCTTCGAGGACGAGCGACCCGACCGTGAGCGCTTCGAGCGCCAGGCCCGCGAGCTGGGCTTCGATGTCGAGGCCTATCTCACCGCGCTGGACCAGGTCCCGGTGTTCAAGCGCGCGACGGTGGACCAGATCCTCGCCTACAACCGGGCCCTGGCGTCGTTCCTGGCCGATCTGGCCGAGCGCTCGTTGGCTCACCGGCGCTCCACGGAGGCGTTGGAGGAGAGCGCGAGGCGCTTCCAATCGATGTTCGACGACGCCAACGACGCCCTCTTCCTCCATGAGGTGGGCACCGGCCGCCTCGTCGACCTCAACCGGCGGGCGCTGGAGATGTTCGGGCTCAGCGCCGAGTGGAAGCTGCGAGGCCTTCCGGAGAAGGGAGTCTCCAGGGAGCCACATCCGCTGGGCCCCGAGGCCGCGCAGTGGATAGCGAAGGCCGAGACCGAAGGGCCGCAGCTCTTCGAGTGGAAGGCGCGCCACCACTCGGGTCGCGAATTCTGGACCGAAGTCTCGATACGCAGAGCGCTCGTGGGCAGGGTAGACCGGGTGGTCGTGGCGGCGCGGGACATCGACGAGCGCAAGCGGGTCGAGGAGGAGCGCGTCCAGCTCGAGCGGCAGCTGCGGCAGGCCCAGAAGATGGAGAGCGTCGGCCTGCTCGCCGGAGGCATTGCCCACGACTTCAACAACCTGCTCTCCCCCATCCTCGGCTACACGGACCTGCTCCTGAGCGGGGCCGCACCAGGGGAGGAGGGTGCCAAGGATCTGCGCAGCATTCGCGCAGCCGCCGAGCGGGCGCGGGACCGCGTGAAGCAGCTGCTCACCCTCAGCCAGAAGCAGAAGCTCAATCTGCGGGTGCTGGAGCTGGGAGAGCTGGTGCGGGAGATGGAGCGCATGCTGCGCCGCGCCATCCGCGAGGACATTCGCATCGAGATGCTCCGCCCAGACGCGTTCTGTGCCGTGAAGGCCGACCGTGGCCAGCTCGAGCAGGTGCTCATGAACCTGGCCGTCAACGCCCAGGACGCCATGCCGCGCGGTGGGGTCCTGACCCTCGAGCTCGCACTGGTGGAGCTCGACGAGGGGTTCGCGCGAGCTCACTCCGGCGCCAGCGCCGTCCCGCACGTCTCGTTGACCGTGCGGGATACCGGCACGGGGATCTCCAAGGAGGTGCTCGAGCGCCTCTTCGAGCCGTTCTTCAGCACCAAGGGGACGGGTCGCGGGACGGGGCTGGGTCTGTCCACGGCCTGGGGCATCGTGCGCCAGCATGGTGGGGTGATCACCGTCGACAGCGAGGTGGGGCGCGGCAGCGCCTTTTGCATCCTGCTGCCGCGCACGCTCGAAGGCGCGAAGGTCGAGAGGAGGGACGACGAGGACCCGCTGCCCCGGGGCAGCGAGGTGGTGCTCGTCGCCGAGGACGACGAGAGCGTAGGGAGGCTTCTGCAGCGCATGCTTGCCAGCCTGGGCTATCGGGTGGTCTACGCCGGGCTGCCCGAGCGGGCGCTCGCGCTCGCCTCCGATCCCGGGTTGAAGATCGACGCCTTGTTGACCGACGTGGTGATGCCTGGCCTGAACGGGCGTCAGCTCCACGAGCGCCTTGCTCAGAAACGGCCGGGGCTCAAGGTGCTGTTCATGTCGGGCTACGCCAACGACGTGGTGGTCCATCGCGGCGTGGTCGATCCCGAGGTGTGGCTCCTCGAGAAGCCGTTCACGCTGCGGGCTCTGGCGGTCCAGCTGCGCAAGGTGCTCGATCAGCCGGCTCGGCGATGAGCCAACGGTGGTAGCCTGGGCCCCCTCGCTGGTCTTCGTTTCGCTCCCGCACCGCTGCCCCCAACTTCTCCACATGCCCGATCTCCGAGCCCTTCAGTCCGCCGCCTCCGAGGCCGCACGCCTCGCGGGCGCCGAGCTCCTCGCCCGCTGGACGGGCGTGCGCACCGTCGAGTTCAAGCACGAGACCGATCTCGTCACCGACGCGGACACCGCTGCCGAGCAGCGCATCGTCGACTTCCTCGGTCAGCGCTTCCCGGGCCACGCCATCCTCGCCGAGGAGCGCGGCAGCCAGGCGGGAGAGTCCGAGCATCGATGGATCATCGACCCTCTCGACGGCACCACCAACTATGCCCACCGCGTGCCGCACTTCTGCGTCTCGATAGCGGTCGAGGACTCACAGGGCGTGGCCGCCGCCGCCGTCTTCGACCCGGTCCGCGACGAGCTCTTCACGGCGACCCGCGGCGAGGGCGCCTTCCTCAATGGCGAGCAGATGCACGTCTCCTCCGAGGCGAGCCTGCGCCGCTCCCTCCTCGCGACCGGCTTTCCGTACAACCTCTGGGACCAGCCTGATCGCCCGCTGAAGCTCTTCGACACCTTCATCCGCAAGGCCCAAGGCATCCGTCGCGCGGGCAGCGCAGCCCTCGACCTGAGCTACGTCGCCTCCGGGCGCTATGACGGCTTCTTCGAGTTCTGTCTCAAGCCTTGGGACGTCGCCGCCGGCTCCTTGCTGGTGCGCGAGGCGGGCGGCACCGTCTCCGATCCCCAAGGCGCCCCGCTCGACTTCGCGGTCTGTGACGTGATGGCCACCAATGGCGCCCTGCACGAGGAGATGACCTGCCTCTCCCGCAAGGCGCTGACCTCTATTCCCTAGGTCGGTACGCCCGTCGGCCCGTCGGCCCGTACGCCATGGGCCATGGGCCATAGGCCATAGGCCATAGGCCATAGGCCCGAGCGCCAGCGAGCGGGCAGCGGAGATCATCGTGCTGCGTGGAGCAATGCGGTGAGCGCGAGCGAACCGGCACCCGTTGCGTGCAGCACCCGCGAGAAGCCCTATCCCGAAGACATCTCTACCCCGTTGGATGACGGAAGGCAGGGCTTCTCGCGGGTGGTTCACGAGGCAGTCGCCGGACTCGCTCGCGCTCGCCGCAATACTCCATGCCCTCCGCGGCTATGCGCTGCCGGCTCGCTGGCGCTCGGGCCTATTGGCGCTCGGGCCGATGGCCGATGGCCGATGGCCGATGGCCGATGCGAATGCCTATGGCCGATGATGCAGGGCCTATTTCTTCTTGGCGGGGGTAGTGACGGCCGGCTTGATCTCCACTGGCTCGAACTTGAGCTTGCCGATGAGCCCCGCGGTGTCCACCCGCGCCTCGGTGCCGAGCGCGACGTGGGAGGGGTCGGCGACGGGTTGATTGAACGTGGGATCCATCTCCACCCACTCGCCCACCCAGGCCTCGACCCACTCGTGCCAGTAGAGCGCCGGTACGCCGTCGGCGGCCTGCATGTAGACCAGCCCGTCGACCCGCCTCGCGGGGATGCCGGCGGCGCGCAGCAGCGCGGTGGCGAGCAGCGCGTGCTCGGTGCAATCACCCCGCTTGAGCGCCAGCACGTCGGTCGCGCGGTCGCTGGAGCTGCCGTAGGTCTTCTCGAGGTGGCGGTGAACGAACCCGATCACCCGCTTTGAGGCCGCCCAGGCGTTCTTCTCGTCGCCGACTATCTCCTTGGCCTTGGCGATGATCGTCGGCGAGTCGGACTCGACAGCGAGGTTGGCCTTGAGGTTGTCGGCGAGCTCCTGGTCGTCTCCGGGCGAAACGGGGCGTTGGGCGCTGGCCTTGGGAAGGCGGGTGGAGATGGTGAGCAGCGCGGAATCATCGCCCTGCCGCTTGAGCTGCTGGCGGCCGATGGGGATCTTGCTGTCCTGACCCAGCCCGTGGACCTTCCAGACGATGGTCGAGGGCGGCTCGCGAATAGCCTCGGGCAGAGGCTTGGCGAGCACCACCCGGGTCAGGTTGAAGATGTCCACCTGGTCGAGCTTCTTGGCGACCTGCTCGCTCTCCGCCTTGCCCACCATCACCTCGCCGAACTGCAGCTCGAGCTGGCGTCCGTCGAGCGCGATGATCGAGATGATCGGCAGGGTGCTGTCCTCCTCGACCGTCTTGATGCGCACCACCTTCACCGACACGCCTGCGGCGGTGACGGTCTCCTCGCCCACCACCTCGGTGAGGTCCTTCTTGTCGGCCAGGGTGCGCTCGAGGTCGAGGCTCACACCTGAGAGCGGCTTGCGGGTGCTGGCCACGATGCGGGGCGCGTCGGCGTGCTCGACCGTCTCGGCGGTGGGAGGCAGCTTGCGGATCTCGTCGGGCAGGCCGGGGCGCACGCGCTTGAGCTCGACCGCCTCGGGGGTGCAGCGCGCGATGAGGATCTCCTCGCCCCCGTCGCCGTGCTTCTCCTGGCGCAGCCCCAGCAGTCGCCCGCCGTCCCTGAACTCGTAGTAGCGCTCGTCGAGCACGTCGCGCTGCATCGAGGCTCCTCCCACGTTGGCCTTGAGGGTCACGCGGCTGGTGGCGACGACGGCCTTCTGGCCGCCGTACTCGCCCTCGCGCAGGTCGGCGAAGGCCCATCCTGCCTTCTTTCCCAAGACGTACAGGCCCATCCACTCGCCGCCCTTGGGGCGAGGGACCGAGAGGATCAGGGGAACCGGATCCCTGGCGACGGGGACCTGGGTCGCGGTGCTGGTGCTGGCTCCGTGGGCGGCCGCGGGCTTCGCAGGACCGGGAGCGGCGGCGAGCGCGGGGGCGCAGGCGACGGCGAGCAGGCAGGCGAGGGCAAGGGGCTTCATCTAGGGCTCCAGGGCTTCTCGAACCTTCACGGGCGTGGCAACCGGCAGCGGGAGCAGCGTCATCCCCCAAGGCCGTTTTCTTGCCGGACTGGCGGGCAATCCTACAATCGAAACCGTGAACGTCCTCTGGTTTCTCCTGCTCATCGTCGCCTTCCTGTTCGCCGCCTTCGGAGGCAAGCTCGGCGACTTCGACTCCGCCCTCTTCAAGCAGGCGCAGACCGCCTTCGAGGTGGCCCTCTCCCTGGTCGGGGTGATGGTCTTCTGGCTGGGGATCATGAAGATCGCCGAGAAGAGCGGGCTGGTGAACATCCTCGCCCGCGCCGTGCACCCGGTCTTGCGGCTGATCTTCCCTCGCGTCCCGCGTGACCATCCGGCGCTGTCGGCCATCGCGCTGAACATCGCCGCCAACGCGCTGGGTCTGGACAACGCCGCGACGCCCATGGGCATCAAGGCCATGGAGGAGCTCGACAAGCTCAACCCCAAGAAGGCCACCCTCTCGGACGAGCAGGCGACGCTGGTGGCGATGAACACCGCGGCCATCTCGCTGATCCCGGTGGGCATCATCAACCTGCGGCTGGCGGCCAAGTCCAACGACCCGTACTCCATCGTCCTGCCGACGCTCCTGGCTTCGGTGGTGGCGTTCACCACCGCCATCTTGGTGGCGAAGCTGTTGGGCCGGTTGCCGCGCTACCGCAAGCAGTACGCCGAGGCGCCGGACAAGCCCGCCTCGCCCCCCGCAGAAGCCCCCAAGAGCTGAGGCGCCGATCGATGTTCCAGGAAGTCATCCAGACTGTGGCGCACTGGGCCATCGCGGTCTTCGCGGTGGGCATCCCCGTCTACGGGATGATCAAGGGCGTGAAGGTGTACGAGGCCTTCGTCGAGGGGGCCAAGGAAGGCTTCAACGTCGTGGTGCGCATCATCCCCTACCTCGTGGCCATCCTGGCGGTCATCGGCGCCTTCCGCGCCTCGGGGGCGATGGATCTGATCTCCGGCTGGCTGGGGCCTTTCACCGACCGGGTCGGGCTGCCGGCGGCCAACCTGCCGTTGGCAATCGTCAAGCCCCTCTCCGGCGGCGCGGCGCGCGGCGTGCTCGCCGACATCCTCAAGACCCACGGGGCGGACTCGTACACTGGTCGCCTGGCGTCGGTGATGGCAGGCTGCACCGAGACCACCTTCTATGTCCTCGCGGTGTACTGCGGGGCCATCGGCGCCTCGCGCTTCCGGCACGCGCTGACCGCGGGGATCCTCGCCGACCTTGGCGGCGTGGCGGCGGCCGTGGTCTTCACGTTGCTGGTCTTCGGGCACTGACTTCGGAGGGCATGGACCGTGGCGACGAGGGTGGTAGATTCCCTCCCAGTCATGGGAGCCAGCGACCAGCCCAGCGGTGGTCTGCGGCACTTGCGCGGCAATGCCGAGGCAGTGCTGGTCATGACCCAAGAGCTGCTCGAGCGGCATCAGGACCGGATCGACGCCCAGGAACGCGCCTTCATCGCTGACGCCGTGAATCGCCTCAAGCAGGCGGCCGCCGGTGGGAGCGAAGAGGTGCTTCGCCGAGCCCTCGAGGAGTTCGACCGCATCTCCCTGCGCCTGGCGCAGCTCGTCGAGGGCAGGCGTTGAGCCCGGCTACAAGGCTCGCCCCTGACCGCCATCGACCGGGAGGGTGGCACCCGTCACCCAGCTCGCGCGCGGCGAGCACAGGAAGGCGACGACCTCGGCGACCTCCTCCGGCTTGCCGAAGCGGTTCCAGGGAAGCTCCTCACGAAGCATCTGGTCGACGAGCTCCGGCTGGGCCTTGGCGCGGCGGTCCCAGCTGCCGCCAGGGAAGAGGATCGAGCCCGGCGCCACGGAGTTCACCCGGATGCGCTCCTTCGCCAGATCGACCGCCATCTCCTTGGTCAGCGCGATGACCCCGGCCTTGGCCGCGGTGTAGGGCGCGCTCTGCGCGTACTCGCGCCCGTAGATCGACGAGACGTTCACGATGGCGCCGCCGCCGTGCAGGCGCATCCACGCGACTGCGCCCTGGCTGCACCAGACGGCCGCCATGAGGTTGAGATCGACGACCTTCTTCCACTGCTCCGCCGTCGCCGCCTCGAACGAGCCCGCGCCCTGGCTGCCGCCGACGTTGTTCACCAGGATGTCGAGAGCGCCGAAGGCGTCGGTGGTGGCCTTCACCGACGCCTGCGCTCCCTCGGGCGTGGCGACATCGGCGGCGATGGTCGTGACCTCGGCGCCGGCCGCGCGCAGCTCGCTCGCCGCGGCGTCGAGATCTGCCTGGCCACGGGCGCACAGGCACACCCGCGCCCCTTCTCGGGCCAGCACCTGCGAGATGGCCCTGCCGATTCCCTTGCTGGCGCCTGTCACCAGCGCTGCCTTGCCTGCGAGCATGAGATCCATGGCGCGGGACCGTAGCAGAGCCCGGGGACGACGGGCTGTCGCCTCCGGCGCCCGCCGCTCCTTTTTGTGACCCCTGTTGACATGTCATCCCTCCCGCCGCATCTTCGATACATGGCCTCCCGCGTCAGCGACCGCCGCCGCACCCAGCTCCGCAAGGCCAAGCAGGCCCAGCGCGTGCGCGAACGTTCCCGTGGCATGGTCCATCTGCAGCTCACTCTGCCTCGTGAGCTCGCCGCCAAGCTCCGCGCGGCCCACAGGGCTCCCGACTTCGCCTCGGCCCTCGAGCGCTTCCTCGATGACCTCCCAGGCGTGGAAGCCGAGGCCGACCTCGCCCGGCAAATCGACGCCCTCATCGACCAGTGCCGAAGCACCTGCTTGTGGTTCCAGCGCTCGGACTACTACCCCCGCACCAGGGCAGACCGCCTGCGCGTCCTCGACGCCATTCAGCGCCACGCCGACCGCGAGACCTTCATCAGAGCCGGGAGACTCAAGCGATGCCTCTCTCCGATTTCCAGCGTCGACTCTGCCGGCTCCTAAGCGAGGAGCGTAAGCGGTCGCGCGACAGCTACGTCGCCGGCGGCCTTGCTCTCAACGAGGTCCTCGCCGGCCGCCGTCGCTCCCACGATATCGACCTCTTCCACGATGCCGAGGCCGCGCTCGCCGCTGCCTGGGCCAGCGACCGTGCCACCCTTTCCAGGGCCGGCCTGACCGTCCAAGTCCTCCGCGAGCGCCCCTCCTTCGTCGAAGCCCACGTCTCCTCCGGCCCCGACAGCACGCTCGTCCAATGGGTTCAGGACAGCGCCTACCGCTTCTTCCCGCTGGTCGAGCACCCTGATCTCGGCCTCACCCTGCATCCGGTGGACCTCGCCACCAACAAGCTCCTGGCCGTCGCCGGGCGCCGCGAGGCCCGGGACTGGATCGACATCCTCCATTGCCACGAGTCCCTGCAGCCGCTCGGCTATCTTGCCTGGGCTGCCTCCGGGAAGGACCCCGGCCTCGGGCCCCTCGCCATCATTGAAGAGGCCGCCCGCTCCGCTCGCTACACCCAGGCCGAGGTCGACGGTCTCCAGTTCGACGGACCCGCCCCTGACGTCAAGGCCCTCTCTGCCCGCTGGCACCAGGCCATCGCCGAGGCTCGCGAGATCATCGCCCTGTTACCACCCGAGCAGACCGGGAAGCTCGTCCTTCACGGCCAGGACCTCGAGACCGCCGGTCCCGAGCTCCTACGCAGACAGCTCCCCCAGCTCACCTTCCACGAGGGACGTCTCCGAGGAGCCTTCCCCGAAGTTCGCTCCGCCGCCGTCGACAGCTTCACGAAGAAGCGGGCCGCCAAACGCCACACCACCGGGCGCACCAAGTAGTCCGGGCCCCAGCTGCCGCGGACGAGCAGCGCTCGACCCGGGCCTTCGGCCCAGGGCGAACTCCTCGCCTGACCGCCCTGAAGTCCTCCACTCCCAGCGGGGCCTCGGCAGCCCGCCGGCGCGACCACTTGCCCTCCGACGCTCACCCTCGTCGCCCCGTACACCGCGAGAGCGCACGGATCTGCCCTCCGCCGCCCGTTGCGTCTCCCAACCCGCAGCCACCCCGAACCGCACTCCCCATCGCCTGCCTCTACTCCGCTCTTGACTCGGTTCTGCAGATCCCTTCCGCTATCCGCCGAAGACGAGGGTTGAATGAACAAGGCCGAGGCCATGATCGTCAGAAGCTCGGCTTGTTCGCGACAGCTCATCGAGTGCGCGAGGGAGAAGATGAGCGTAAAGATCAAGGCAGTGCTTGGGATGACCCTGGCTCTCGGGCTCTGCTCGGTGACGGAGGCTTCCGAGAAGGGCGCTTCGAACGAGAGCGAAGCACTGCTGCGGGAGGTCAGCCAGAGCTGCCGTTTTGACCTGCGAGGCTCTGAGACGGCATCTTCGACGTGCAAGGGGGCGTGCTGCGTCATCACGGTCGAGAGCTGCTGCATGACCGGTCATCCTATCTTCAGCTTGTTCATCAGAGAGCCCGACGGGACGATCAAATGCGATCCCATTGGCGGTCCCGTGGCTCCGCCCTACTTCGTGTTCGACGAGCACTGCCATTTTGCCTACGAAAGCGAGCGCAGCCCCTGGTTTGCCGGTCCCTCCGATTCCCTGCTCGGAACCGACGCAAAGATCACGGACGCACCAAAGGCTCTGCTCAAATCCGCCGAGAGGCTGTGTGGCTCGGCGAAGGCGGAGAACAAGGAGAAAGGTTCCTCGGATACCGAGGGAAGGTGCAACCAGCACGGCTGCATCCTGCGAGCAGGCGAATGTTTCGCATGGAAGGGAAAGAACGAGGAGAGTCTCAGGATAGTGGATTCCGCAACCATGGGATACGCACCGGCGAGAGCGTCTCTCAAGAATCGGTCATTCACGATTGAGGGATTACCCTGCCACGGATGTGCGGAATACATTAATACGGTATTCACGTTCGACGGCTTGAGACGCTATCCGCATCCTGGGGAAGTACCACTCCTCCAGGGCAACGAGATGGGTCAGCTCGAGGCGCTCAAGGATTGGATTGCGCCTCTCGACGCCTCGCTGCTTCGAAACGTGACGCACGGGCAGTTTTCATGGGGTGGTTCGGCGGACGCTTCGGCGAGCTTCAAGATCGCTCTCAGCGAGGGACGCCTATTCCTGACGGCTGGATTCATTGACGACGTCTTGCGCATCGAAGAATGCGCCGCGGGAAAGAGCCCTTTCGTCGACTGTGACCACTTCGAGATGATGGCCGAGTCGGGCGCAATGCTGGCGATCCTGCTCCTTCCGAAGGGAGAGGCCAGGGTGCAGCGTTGGCGCCTCCCCGGAGCTGCCGAGGTGCAGATGGATGTCGCGGAAGCAAAGTGCCGATGGGGCAAGCCCAAAAGGCCGGCCTCACGATATCCCAACATAGAGCGCGAGCTCCGCTGCGAGATTCCCAGGAGAGAGATCTGGGATGGCACCGAATTGCCGGGAAACGGCATCCCGAGCCACGACATGAAGCTGGGTCTGAACTTGCGCTATTCCGATTCCGACCAAGGGAAGCAGGAGGGCACAATTGAGGTCAAGAGTAAGCTCACGCTGCTAAGAGAATATCCTCCGACCTACCTGCCGCGAGTCTCTGAGAATCGCTAGCCTCGATGTCCATGCAACGCTGCGCTGACTGGCGGCGGAATTCTCGCCCGACGAAGCCCGGCAGGCCACCGCCGTCGTCCTCCCTGGCGAGACTCCGAGGGGGTCGCTCATCCGCCCGGCCAAGCATGACGGGCATAACCCGGCTCCTTTCACGAGAGCATTCTGGAGCGCCACGTCCTCGTCTTCTTGGCGGAGAAGGCGCCCAGGAGCCTGCCGACATTTCCGGGCTGCAACGTCTCGAGGTAGCGGGCGACCGCGCAGGCGTAGTCATAGCCTGGACGCGAGACGGCGAAGCTTCCGCTCCAGGGGAAACGGCGGTCCGGGTCTGCCAGAGGGGGTGCGTCTGCCGCGCGGGTCCCCAGGCACTCAGTCGAGCCGATGAAGCCCTGTCGGCCCTCCGCCGGTGCTGGCGTCGCGGATCCGCTTGGGTCCTCCAAGCAGTGGGGCGGGCTGGCCCCTTCTCTTGGATCCGCGAAGCCGGGAGCCGACCGGGTGTTCATGGAGAAGTGGTGTCCTCAGGGAGTGCGGTCTCTGGGGTCGGCCAGCCGCGCGCCCACGACCCGCTCGGCTTCCTCGGCTTTCTCCTCGGGCACGAGCAGGGTGACCGGGACATAGGGGCCGAAGAGCTGCAGCAGGGTGCGGTGGTGCAGACCGCGCGGGAAGGCCGGGATACCCGCCGCCTGCAGCGCCTGCAGCGCGGGTTGGACGGCGTAGACGCGGTGCACCGGCCAGGCGCGGGCGAGCTCGGGGTGCGCCTGGCGGAAGCGCCACTCCTTGGCCAGGTCGAGCACCACCGCCGTGCCGACGACGAGCACGGTGAGGTCCATCACCAGCGGGAAGTTGAAGAAGGGCAGGAGCACCACGGTCGAGCGCAGCGCCAGGAGCAACGCCGTGCCGCGCAGAGCGGCGTTCGCCACTTGCGCTCGCACCGCGCCGATCTCCGACTCCGAGGCGGCGTGGCCGAACCACAGCTGCGCCACGCGCCGGGGCTGGTTGTAGAGCACCGAGAGCGCGACGCTCAGGCTGCCGACCAGGAGCAGCTCGACGACGCCGACCGCCAGCCAGTCGAAGTCGCGCACATCGAAGCTCGACCCGAAGAACATGGCCACGGTAGTGGGAAAGAGCAGCAGCGAGGCGGTGACGGTGACGGGGTCCATGCCGCTCGGCGGGATCTCCGGAGCGAACGGCTTGGGCTCGAGGCGGAAGGGTCCCCGGCGGAGCAGCGCGAAGGCGACCAGCAGGCAGGCCGCGATCGCGAGGATGCCCAGGAAGACGAGCCCGGGCTCGGACTCGGAGCCGCGGACCTGGTACGCCGACTGAAGGGCGCCCCAGGCGAGCGCAGGGAGGACCGAGGCGAGCAGGAGGCACGAGAAGCCGTGCCCCAGGCCCCAGCGATCGATGGCCGCGGCGAGCAATGCGAAGAGCAAGGTCCCCAGCGGGAGCAGGATCACTGCCGCCCAGGGAACCCAGGGGCGGACCGCGAGAGCGCCGGGGAAGAACCCGTGACCGAGCCCGCGGCCGCCCAGGTCGCGCAGATAGTTGGCGATGCCCACCGACTGCACGAAGGCCAGCAGCGCCGCGATGGCGATCACCCACCGCCGCAGCATCGCGCGCCCCTGCGGTCCGCCGATTCGCAACGAGCGCCAGCCGGGCACGACCACCGCCGCCAGCTCCACCAGGACGAAGGCCGAGAGGATAGGGGCGAAGCCCAGCGCCATCAGGCTGAGCTGCGGAGACGACACGGCGACGTTGAAGAGCGCCAGCAGGCCGCCCGAGGAGCTCAGCGAGCGCTGCAGCTCCCAGGTCCCCGGCAGTGGCGCCAGCGTGCCCAGCAGGTAGAGCCCGCAGCAGGCCACGGTGACACCGAGCTTTCCCCACGGACCGGAGCCTGCTCGGACGCGAGCGCTGGTGGCGGTGCTCGCCGGTGCGGCGGGAGCGGCGTCGGCGACCTCGATCAAGCTCGCCCCGCAGTCGCTGCAGGTGGTGGCGGTGTCCTGGTACTCGGCGGCGGAGCCGTGGCGCTTCCGGTAGCGGCA
>JACRCT010000097.1 GCA_016218885.1 Deltaproteobacteria bacterium
AGACCCCGGCGAGCACGCCCGCCGCCATCGCGGCCAGCATCGCCCCGTCGGCCACCGGCAGCACCGGCGGCACGTCGAGATAGATCTCGTCGAAGCGCTCCCGCGCCTGCTCGAGGAAATGGCGCATCGTGGCCCCGCCCACCAGCGCGCCAGGGTCATCGCGGGGCGCACCCGCGGGGATGAGCATCACCGACGAGCCCTGGACGCGCCGGACCACCTCCGGCAGGCTCGCTTCGCCCTCCAGGAACTCGCCCAGCCCTGGCCGCTCCTCGACGTTGAGCAGCCACCCCAGCCGCGGGCGGCGCAGGTCGGCATCGACCAGGAGCACCTTCTTCTGGGGGTCCGCCGCGGCTGCGACCAGGGCGAGGTTGGCGGCGGTCAGGCTCTTGCCCTCGCCGGACACGGCGCTGGTCAGGGCGACCACCCGGAGGCCGTGCTCGAGACGGGCTCTCTCCAGGCGGTGGTAGAGCACCCGGTACTGCTCGGCCGCGACGGAACCGGGCGAGGTGATCGCCACCAGGCCCTCTTCCTGGCGCACGGGCAGATTGACCCTTCGCTCGACCCGCGGGAGGAAGTTCCCGGCCCTCTCCATCGACTCGTCCATGATCCCTCCGTCACCCTTGGCGCCTGCTCCCCCCGGGGATCCTGGGCACCATCGCCAGCACCGGCACCTTCAGCTCCCTGGCCTGCTCGAGCCCTCGCATCGAGTCGTCCTGCAGCTCGCGGAAGACCCCGGCGAGCACGCCCGCCGCCATCGCGGCCAGCAGCACCAACAAGAGCCCGGTCGGCTTGTCGGGCTTGAACGGAGCCGAGGGCGCCACGGCGGGGGAGAGCACGTGGAACATGGTCGCTCGCGCCCGAGCCTCGAGCTCGCGGGCCACTTCCGCCTCGACCTTGCGCGAGACCAGCGACTGGTACTTCTCGCGCAGGATGTCGTAGTCACGGTTGAGGTCCGACAGCCCTTGCGCCCAACGTGGGGTCCGGTCGAGCCGGTCCCGATACAGCTGCGCCTCCTTCTCCAGCGTGGCCATCTCCCGATCGAGCGAGGCGAGCTGCCGGCGGACCTGGGCACGGCTGGAGTCCTCCGTCTGGGCGCGCTGCTCCGCCGCCCCCCTGCGCGCAACCACCGCGGCGAGCTCGCGCGAGAGCCGCAGCACCTCGGGATGGTCCTCGGTCCACTGGCTGCGGGCGTCCATGAGCGCGTGGTTCAGGTCGAGCTCGCTGCGCCTGAGGCGGCCGACTTCGGTGTCGACGTCCAGCCGGCTGGTGGCCATCTCCACCTGATGGCGCTGCAGCTCTCGGCGCGCGTCGGTGCGCGCGGTGAGCAGCACCATGATGCGGTCGAGGTTGCGCATGTTCGACTCGGCCTGCTCGGGCAGCTCGCCCAGATGCTCTCGCTTGAAGGCCGTGATCTTCGCTTCCCGCTCCTGCACCTGCTGCGCGACGCGGGCGATCTCGGTGTCGAAGATGGCCGCGGTGCTCTGGGCCTGGGCCGCTCGCAGATCGAGCGCCTGCTCGGCGTAGAGCTTGGGAAGGAGGTTGGCGAGCTTCGCCGCCAGCTCCGGGTCAGGGCCGGTGACGGAGAGCACGAAGGCGGCCTCGCCCTCGACCTTGACGTCGAGCATCGCGCGCAGCTCCTCCACCGCGGCGTCCATGCCCTCCTTCTTGCGGAGCTTGGGCTCGAGATCGAGCTCGGTGATGGCCTTCTCGAGCACGGGGCGGGCGAAGAGCTCCTGCGCCACGGTCTTGAGCCGCTCCTCCACCGGCGCAGTCACCGAGGCCGAGACCAGCGACTCTGCCGGCCGCAGCGGCTCGACCCGCACCACCGTGGTCGCCCGCCAGGTGCTGGGCAGCCCCATCACCAGCACCCCGCCCCCGACCAGCACCGCCGCGAAGACGATCATCACCAGGAGCCGGCGACGCCACAGCCCCTTGAGGACCTCCTGCAGGGTGATTGCCTTCTCCATGTGCCGCCCCTTCCTCCACGCCGTCCCTTTCGCCCCTTAAGGGGTCCGATAGAACAGGCGCAAGCTGACGATGTCCCGCCTCAGCCCCAGGCCCGTCGCCAGCGCCCCGAACTGCTCCAGATGATCGTAGGTGGCCGCCATGGCGAATCCGCGGGCGAGCTTCCACTCGACCCCCGCCGAGCCGGTGAACCCGTCGGCGTCAGCCGGCCGGTCCGGCGCCCGCCCATTGCGGTAGTAGCCAGCGCCCAGGAAGGCGCTCCAGGCCAGGGTGAAGCGGTAGGTCGCTCCCGCCTGGATGTAGTCGGCCCACACCGCCGAGGCGTAGCCTGCAGCGCCCATCACGTCATGCCCCACCGACAGCCCCAGCAGCAGCCCTCGCGCCTCATAGCCGAGCTCGCCGCTCGCTCGATAGAGCCAGGTGCTGGGATGGGCCTCGGACCGATAGAGCAGCGGACCGCCCTCGAGCGCCACGAAGGAGTGGCGGGTCAGCGCGTAGCGCGCGGTGACGGAGGGCGTCAGGGAGTCGGCATAGCGCGCAGACCCGGCCAGGAAGAGCTGGCCGCGCAGCCGAGCCCCCAGCTCCAACCGCCGAGTCGTGGAAAGGCGCAGCCGCATCCAGGCCGCGTGGGTGGTTCCCAGCAGGTAGCTCTCGGTGAAGAGGTGGGTCGCCTCCCCGTGATAGACGATCTCCCCGGTCGCGGTGTGGGTGAGCCGATAGCCGAGGCCGGCCTCGGCCCAGGCCCATAGCGCAGGCGCCCTCACCCGCGCCACCCCGAAGCGCGGCAGCGAGGTCATGTCCTCCACCCGGAACAGCTGGCCGCTCGCCCACAGCTCCAGCCGCTCGACGGAGCGGTCGCGGAAACCGAGCCGAGCGCGGTGATCGACCGTGACGTTGCGGCCGCGCAGATGGTGAAGCAGGTCGGCGGCGTAGGCCGCCTCGAGCGTGCGTACCTCCGAATCCAGCGCATAGCCCGCTTCCGCCGAAAGCTTGCTCATCAGCTCGCTCTCGCCACCGGAGAAGGCCGCGGAGTCGAAGCGCTCCTCGACGCCGACGCCGAGGATGGGCCGGTGCCGCGTCTCGGCAGCAGCAGCGGCCGGCCCCAAAAGCAGTAGCGCGGCGATGGCGATGCGCATTGGAGAGAAGCCTCCCAGCCGCTACGGCACCACGATTGTGTCGCCCGGCTGGAGCGCGAAGTCGCGGCTGGCCGGCTGGTCGACGAGGTCGCGGTAGTTCACCCGGATGCGTTGCTTCCCCCCGCGCAGGACCACGATGCCGCCCCTGCTGGCAAACTCGTTGGGCCCTCCGGCGAGCGAGAGCGCTTGCAGCACGGTGGTGCGATTGCGCAGCGGGTACCCGCCGGGCCGAACCACCTCGCCGATCACGAAGAAGCGCGGGGCGTTGATCTCCCGGACGATCACCACCACCCGCGGGTCCTCGATCAAAGGCTGCAGCCTGGAGCGGATCTCCTCGGCAACCTGGTCGGGCGTCCGCCCCGCGGCCTGCAGCTCCCCCACCAGCGGCAGGCTGATCCGCCCGTCGGGGCGGACCGGGACGACGCGCGAAAGATCGGCGTCTCGCCAGATGGAGACGTCGAGGACGTCCTCGAGGCCGATGAGGTAGGCGGAGGGTCCCTCTTCGACCGGTGGCGCACCTCCTCCATGGGCGCAGGCCCCGATTCCCAGGAGGGCCACGACCAACGCGACAGGTCTGCGGACGCTCTGCATGGGCTCGCTCCTCCTGGTGCGGGCTCGCTGCACCGCCGCCGAGGCAAAGCAACCCGCGGGCCAGGCTCCACCCTCACCCCACGGCCGCGTCAGGCTCGGCGTGGCGTGGACCTATCCGACGCCGCACCTGTGAACGCGATTTCTCCTTGAAGCGCCGCGGCTGCCACATCGCCCTGGCCCATCGGCGCCCCGCACCTCTTCTGACTGCTTTGGGGCATGGCCGCAGGCAAAGGCCATGGGCAGCGGTTTAGGGGGCCGGGCTTCGCCCGGAGGAAGTGAGCAAGAGATGCGCTGGGCAGCGTTGGCGATGGCCGGGGCGATGGGCTTGGCAGCGGCGGCGTGGGCCGTCGGGCTGAGCTGGCTGTCGCCGGTCTGGGCCGCCTATATCGCGGCGCTCACCTTGGGGCTCTCCCTCTTGTTGGCGGGGGCGTGGGCGAGCCTCCGAGCACGAGCAGCCTCTCATGCCGAGCCGGCCAGCCCTCCGGCGCCCGAGGAGCGCGAGCGGGCCGCAGGGTGAGGGATCTCAGCGCTGGGACATGAGCTGGCGCGGGTCGAGGATGCCGCACTCCTTGATCTTGTAGAGCAGGGCCTTGTAGCTGATCTTCAAGCGCGATGCCGCCTTGCGCTTGTTCCAGGCCGTCTTGACGAGCATCGCGAGGATCGCCTCGCGCTCGGCGAGCATGGCGGCGTGGCGCGAGACCTCCTTGAGGGAGACATCTTCTCCGGGAGGCGGCAGGGCCTGCTGCGGAGGGGCGGGCTGTGCGACGAGCCCGGCCGCACCTCCCGGCGAGTCGCGCCCGGCGCGGCGCGAGTGGAGGTCTCGCAGCACCCCTTCGGGGTCTTTGAGCACGACCAGCCGGCGCACCAGGTTCTCCAGCTCGCGCACGTTCCCTGGGAAGTCATAGGCCATGATCTCGCGCAGGACGTCGGCGGGCGGGGGCTCCCCTGAGGTGTCGTACTTGCGCCGGTACTTGCGCACGAAGAAGTCGAAGATGGGAGGGATGTCCTCGCGCCGATCGCGCAGAGGGGGGATGTCGATGGTGACGACGTTGAGGCGGTAGTAGAGGTCCTCGCGGAAGTTCCCGGCCCCGATCTCCGCGGCAAGATCGCGGTTGGTGGCGCAGACGACCCGCGCGTCCACCCGCACGCTCCTCTTGCCCCCTACCCGAAAGAACTCCTCGTCCTGCACCACCTGGAGCAGCTTGGCCTGAAGGCGGATCGCCATCTCACCGATCTCGTCCAGGAAGATGGTGCCCTGGTGGGCGAGCTCGAACTTTCCGGGCTTCTCCGCGGTGGCGCCCGTGAACGCGCCCCGCTCGTGGCCGAACAGCTCGCTCTCCAGAAGCTCCGAGGGCAGGGCGGCGCAGTTGATCTTCAAAAACGGCTTCGTGCGGCGCCGCGATCGGGTGTGGATCTCCCGGGCAATGACCTCTTTGCCCACGCCGCTCTCGCCCAACAGGAGCACCGGCACATCGGTATCGGCGATGCGCTCCACCAGCGCCTTGACCCGGCGCATGGCTGCCGAATGGGCGATGAAGGCCCGCTCATCCCCCGCTTCCTCACCTGCCAGCGGGAGCGCGGCGCCCTCGCAGGCGGTGGGCTCGACCTCGCTGGGGGCCGGGGCCTCACGTCCCAGCGCCCGGGCCGCCGAGGAGAGCAGCTCCGCCACCTCGATAGGCTTGGTCAGGTAGTCGGCGGCGCCCAGCTTCAGCGCCTTGACGACGTCCTCTGCCGCCCCACGAGCGGAGAGC
>JACRCT010000086.1 GCA_016218885.1 Deltaproteobacteria bacterium
CCTGGACCGCGCTCTCACCTCGGGCGCCCACGGCCTGCCGCTCATGGGCGGCGGGGACTGGAACGACGGGATGAACCGCGTGGGAAGGGAGGGGCGCGGCGAGAGCGCCTGGCTCGGCTTCTTCCTCCACGCCGTCCTTTCCGAGTTCGCGCCACTGTGCACCTCGCACGGAGAGGCCGCTCGGGCCGATCGCTACCGGGCCGAGGCAGCCCGCCTCGCGTCCGCGCTGGAGCGGACCTGGGACGGGGAGTGGTACCGGCGCGGGTACTACGACGACGGCACGCCGCTCGGCTCGGCGCAGAACGATGAGTGCACCATCGATTCGATCGCCCAGTCCTGGGCGGTGCTCTCGGGAGCGGCACCGCCGCGCCTGGCGGACCGCGCGATGGACTCGGTGCGGACGCACCTGGTGCGCCGAGGGGCCCAGGTGGTGCTGCTGCTGACGCCACCGTTCGATCGCTCGGCACAGGCTCCGGGATACATCAAGGGCTATCCGGCCGGCGTACGGGAGAACGGCGGCCAATACACCCACGCCGCCGCATGGATCGTGATGGCGCTCGCCAAGCTGGGCAGCGGCGACGAGGCGACCGAGCTGTTCCACATGCTGAACCCCGTGAACCACACTCGCTCCGGCCCGGACGTCGAGCGCTACCAGGGCGAGCCGTACGTCGTCGCCGGCGACGTGTGCGGGCGTCCCGAGCACGCAGGGCGCGCGGGGTGGACTTGGTACACCGGGTCCGCCGGCTGGATGTACCGCGCCGGGCTCGAGAGCATCCTCGGGCTCCGGCGCCACGGCGAGACGTTCGAGCTGGACCCGTGCATCCCCTCCTCCTGGCCCGAGTTCGGTATCACCTGGCGCTTCGGCCAAACCCGCTACGAGATCTCCGTCACCAACCCCGAGCGCCGCTGCCACGGGATCGCGGCGGCTGAGCTCGACGGCGTCGCGACCGAACCCAAGGCGATCGCGCTGGTGGACGACGGCGGGACCCACCAGGTGCGCGTCGCGCTGGGCGGCACCAGCCCGCCGGCGCCCTCGTGCCCCGTCGGCGGCTGAGGCCCGCCTGCCCGCGGCTCCCCGCGACAGGACCCGCTGCGCCCAAGGCGACGACCGAGCGGGGCTACGCCATGAGCGCCGCATCGGTCGAGGCTTTCCGAAACCGGTCTATCGTTTGGCGCTCGAGCGCTTCGCTCCCGTCGTTCGAGCGGAGTTGCGGCGCGGGATGGACTTCGTGCCAGCGGTGCGCCGGTGCGACGAGATTGCCTTGTCATACGCGTCCTTCAGGTCGCGCCAGGCCGCCTCGACGCCCCCTCGGAGATCACGCCACGCCTCGTTGCTGGCGCTCCTGGCCTCATTCAGCTGCTGGCGGAAGGCGCGCTCGTGAGGCTTGAGCTCCTTGGAGATGCGATCGAGCCGGGCCTTCGCCTCCTTCGAGCCACGGTCGGCTTGGTCGCGCAGGTCCTCGACCTTACTGGCCAGCTTCTTGAACTGGGCCTCAATCTTCTCGACGTACAGCTCTCGCGTAACCATCGTTTCCTCCCCAACGAATGACAGCCCACTTCTTTGGGACGTCGGTTGGTCGGGCAAACCCGACCAGGTCCCCCTCACGCAGGTAGCGGCACGAGTGCCAAACGGCGGTGGTCGTCGGTCACCTCCATGCTTCGCGGAAAGACCAGAAACAGGACGAGGAGGAAGAGGGCTGCTGGTCCGAACATGGCGTCTCCCAACGCGGGCTGACCCGTCAGCGCTCTTTCGCAGCCGGCCGCTGCTTCAGCTCGCCATGGCGGGTACCTGCCGAATCAAAGCTCGGGTCTCGCCGGTCAACCCGTAGCCCCTCACTCACGGCAACGCACTGGGCTATACGGGGGGGCGAGCAGGCTCAGCCACTGTTTCGACCCACTGACCTTGGCGCCTGTGGCGCCGCCACGCCTGATTCAGGGACCTTGGAGACGGCCCGTACAGGGAGTGAGGAGCATTTCGAGGTGCGCCTCTCCACCGGGCAACCCCTTCCGGCCACGGTGAAACAGCGGACGCGGAGCTAGCGTGCTCTCTCGCACGATTCCTGGTGGCCCGCCTCGCAGGCCCGCCCGAAGAGCTCCCTTGCCCGTGCCAAGTCCTTCGCGACGCCCCTGCCCAATCGATGGAGCATGCCGAGATTGGCGCAGCCCAACGCGTTCCCGAGCTCGCAGCCCCGCGTGTAGAGCGCCACGGCTCGCGCCGTGTCCGCCTTCACGCCCTCGCCCTCTTCGTAGGCGACCCCGAGGTTGGCGCAGGCCCCTCCCTCCTCGAGATCGCACGCCCTCTCATAGAGCGCCACCGCCTGCTCCAGGTCCTTGGCCACGCCCTCGCCCGCCTCGAGCGCGACGCCGAGATTGGTGCATCCCAGAGCATTCCCGAGCTCGCAGCCCTGCGTGTAGAGCGCCACTGCGCGCGCCCTGTCCGCCTTCACGCCCTCGCCGTGCTCATACCCGAACCCGAGGTTGGTGCACGCCGCTCCATCCTCGAGTTCGCACCCCCTCTCATAGAGCGCCACCGCCTGCTTCGGATCCTTGGCTACGCCCTCGCCCGCCTCGAGCGCGAGGCCGAGGTTCATGCAGGCCCAGCCCTCGCCGAGATCGCACCCCTTCTGGTAGAGCGCCGCGGCGCGCGCCGTGTCCTTCTCGACGCCTTCTCCCGTCTCGTACAGAAATCCGAGAGCAGCGCAGCCAGCGCCACCCCCGAGATCGCATCCCTTCTTGAAGAGCGCCGCCGCCTGACCTGAATCCTTCGCCACACCCTCGCCTTGGCGGAAGAGGACGCCGAGGTTGTGGCATCCGCGCGAGTCCCCACGGTCGCATCCCCGCCTGTAGAGCCCCGCGGCGCCTGCCAGATCTTTCGCGACACCCTGGCCGTTGCGGAGCAGGACCCCGCGATTGGTACAGGCCGCGCCGTCACCCAGGTCGCAGCCCTGCAGGTAGAGCGCCGCGGCGTGCACCACGTCCTTGGCGACACCCTCACCCTCCTCATAGAGAAGCCCGAGGTTAGTGCAAGCCTCTGCGCCCCGCAGCTCGCACCCCCGCTTGTAGAGCGCCACCGCCTTCGCCGAGTCCCTCTCGACGAGGGTTCCCTGCCGGTAGAGGATTCCCCCGTTGAGGCATCCGCGGGCGTTCCCGAGGTCACACCCCTGCTGGAAGAGGGTCGCGGCGCGCGCCCTATCAGCCTCGACGCCCAAGCCACGCTCGGCTTGAACCCCGAGGTTGGTGCAGGACGTGCCGCCATCGAGGTCGCATCCCCGGCGATAGGCGTCGGCCGCGCCGGCCAGATCGTCGGACGCCGCGCGGTGCAAGCCGAGTTGGAAGCACGCTTCGTTCTCACGAGCATGGCAGGAGAAGGCGAGCCAAGCCGGGTAGTGGCTCACCGGCCCCTCGTCGCCCAGGCCGGTGGGAGCCCACCTCAGCGCCACCGCCGCGCACATGACGAGGGTCGAAGCCGCCAGCGCCCCGAAGATGCGCAGCAGGTCGGACGCTCGCGCGCCCACGCTCCGCCGCCACAAGAGCCCCAACGCCGCGCCGGCCAGCGCGCCACCGAAGTGGGCGGCGATGTCGATGGGCTGGCTGGAGCGCGTGGCGAACGGCAGCAGCGATGGGACGAGGATGCGCAGCGCGTTGCCGAGGATGGCGTCGCGCTCCCGGCTCTCGGGCTGGGCGAGGGTCACGACGACCAGGGCGGCGAGCATGGCCATGATGGCCCCGGAGGCGCCGATGGAGACCACGTTCGGCTTCTGCACCACCAAGGACAGGCTCGAGCCGGCGACCCCTCCAATGACGAAGAGCACCAGGGTGCGCGCCCGCCCGAGCCAGGGCTCCAGCACCACTCCCGCCATCAGGAAGGCGAAGCCGTTGAACACCAGGTGCATCACATCGCCGTGCAGCAGAGTGCATGACGCCAGCCGCCACACCTGCCCCTGTCCGGCGACGAGCGCGGGGGTCATTCCCCCCAAAGCCACCAGGGTCGGCGCGTCGATGTCGAAGAAGCCCGTGGAGCTGAGGGTGGCCTCGAGGACATAGGCGGCGATGAAGGCCGCGAGGAGCCCGTAGGTGACCGGCAGGGCGAAGAGCGAGCCCTGGTGCTGCTGCATCGGGTTGGGCGAGGTCGA
>JACRCT010000087.1 GCA_016218885.1 Deltaproteobacteria bacterium
CTGCTGCATGGAGATGATGTGCTTGATGTGGTCGACGTTCCGAGCCAGGAGCTTGACCTCCTGGTGCAGCAAGGCCTGCATCCGTCCTTGGTGCTCACCCAGGCTGACGAGGTACCTCGGCACCAGGCTCAGCTTGGGATCGCTGGACAGGGCATTGAGCTTCTCGGCGTGCTCGCAGAGCAGCGAGGCCGAGGCCTGTAGCCGGTCGATCTTGAGCTCCTCCAGCTTGTCGCCGATCATTCCCACCGAGATGTTGACGCTATTGAGCACATTGCCGACATTGTGCAGGATTCCGGTGGCGACGTCGGACATCCCGGCCTCGCGAGACAGGCTGATGAGCCTGGCGTTGGTCTGCTCGAGCTTCTTCTCGTCTTGCTTGCGCTGGGTGATGTCGCGGCCGATGCAGGTGATGCCGATGATCGCGCCTTTGGAGGTGATCGGGCTGAGCGACACCTCCAGGAAAAAGTGACCTCTGAGTCCCGTGTGCTCTTCCTCGAATCGGGCGTCCTGTCCGCTCATGACCTGCGTGGCGTAGGTGCGCCACCGTGAGTGGTGCTCGCTGGGAAGGGTTTCCCAGATGCTGTTCCCCAAGACTGGAACGAGATGAAAGTGCTCGACGAGGAGGTTGTAGAAGGGAGGATTGAACGTGGTCAATCGCTGGCTGGCATCGATGGCGAATATGAAGTCCGACGAGCTCTGGACCAAGGCCAAGAGCTTCCCCTGGCTTTCGGCCAGCTGCTGGAGGGTGCGTTCGCGAGAATGGGTGTGATAGTAGGTCGAGGCGATGAGTATGCCGGCGGCGATCAGGTTGTTGAGAATCCAAGCGGGGCTCCCTTCGGGTGGCACCAGCCTGCCTGGAATGATCACCCCCTTGGTGTGTAGGTGCACGACCAGGCCGGACAAGACCATGTCCGCCACGAACACCACGAGCCCGCCCCTGGTGCCGATGAGAAACATGGCCAGCACGGGAACGATCGCCGCCCAGGCGCTGGCGAGCCAGTAGTAGCCGTCCTGGTGAAGTGCGAGGAAGCAGAGAGCGGCAAGCAGCAATCCACAAATATGCATCGAGCCTGCGAACAGCGAGCGTGACAGCTTGGTGACCAGAGGCCCCATGCCGAGCAGCAGGCCGAGGACGAGGTTGGCAAAGGAGAGAAGGTGGTTGTCGTGGGTCAGGCCAAAGAGCAGAGCGATCCCCATATGAGAGAGCGACAAGATCGCCGCCGCGCAGATCAGAGCGCGAAAGCGAATCAATTTGTCGCGCGAGAGCTCTGCTTGGTCATGAGGGATGAACCAATCGATGACGGACCAGAGCTTCTCCAGTCGCGGCGTCTCTCTGCGCATTGCACTCATTCTTGTCTCCCGCCGGTAGCTTGCGGATCGCCTGGAGTCTGGAAGCCAATCTGCGCCAGGGTACGTCCGCACATCTCGGACCCCTCGAGGTCGCGCTCGTTGAGCGCAGTCAGCCGGCCGTAGCGCAGCAGGTCGTCGGCCACCCTGCGGCAGGTGCGGCTTGCGCTGACCCGTCCCGAGCGTCGGCCGAGCGGACCGGGGACAGGCAAGAGGGCCGAGCGCTCCGCGAAGCGGGCCTCTATCTCGACGTCACTCCGGTCCTGGGTGTGCTCGGGCGCCGCTTTTCGCGGCCGGCGGAGGTGGCTCAGCGCCGAATCGGTTGTGCGGCGTGCATCCAGCTTGTCCCGGCCCCGCCATGGCAACCCATAGAACGCTGCGAGCAGGTCCTGTCGTGGCCCGCGGGCCACCGGCAGCCGAACGCCAGCGGGAGGCGGCTCGTCTCCTCGGGGCCAGAGGCAGCGCTGGCCGGCTCGGAGGCCCTCTTCCAAGAACGGGCTCACGACGCGCAGCACCTCGGCTGCGACCTGGGAGACGTTGCAGGCGGGGGGGCAATGGTGAGCTGCCGGAAGGTAGCGACGAAAGGCATGCCGACCCCAGGCGCCCGGGTGCGTGTGTGAGGCAAGGAACTCCCGTGATTGGTTTCGGACCGTCGGAGAGTGCTGATAAGCAGCCTCGACGGCGGTGTGGCGCTCCGATCCGGTGATCACGGCCTTGGGGGGCTTCGAGGGCACCCCTGAGGCGTGCCCGGACTGCGGCCTGTTCCTCGGCGCGGCGTAAGACCGGCGAGGGAGTCCTTCGAGCAGGCAGGCGACCCGAGTCCCACTCAACCGTTGACCGCTGGATACAGGGGAAGATACGGGTAGCGCATGCGCACACGTCATGTGAAAGCACTTCCCTTCCTCTGGGGACTTCCCATCGTTACCGCGGCTCTGTGGGCGGGCTGTAGCGAGGAGAACCCAGGCCAGGCCTGCATCTTTGAAGCGGATTGCCCCCAGCCGAGCGACGAATGCTTGATGGCGGCCTGCGCCGCGGGCCGCTGCATCAACGTCGTCGCGCCCGATGGCACGGCCACCGCGAGCGGCCAGGTCTTCGGCGACTGCCACCAGCGCGTCTGCACGGGCGGCGTCGCGCAGGTCGTCGACGACGCAAGCGACCCCACCAGCGACGACAACGCGTGCACGTCGGACACCTGCCAGGGCGGTCAGAACATGCACGCACCAGCAGCGGGCAGCTGCCAGGACGGCGCTGCCAAGGTGTGCGGCGATCCCGCCGGCTCGCTCGCGGGGAAGTGCGTCGAGTGCAATGCCGACCAGGACTGTGCCGGGGGCAAGGTCTGCGACCCCGCCCACAAGACCGGCACGTGCGTCGCGCCCGAGTGCGACGACGGGGCGAAGGACGGCGACGAGACGGACGTCGACTGTGGCGGCTCCTGCGCAGCTTGCCCCAGGGGATACGCCTGCGAGAACGCGGCGGACTGCCAGAGCGGGTTCTGCTCCGCGCTCAAGTGCGCGCCCTGTGCCGACGACAGCCACTGCGATTCGGGCAGGTTCTGTGACGTGGCGGGCGGCGGCATCTGCCAGCCGGACAAGGCCGGTGGCGGCGCGTGCGAGGCGGCGGCGCAGTGCGAGAGCGGCCACTGCGCCGACGGGGTCTGCTGCGACTCGCAGTGCGAGGGCGCCTGCCAGGCCTGCTCCGCGGCCAAGAAGGGCGAAGGCGCCGACGGCGTGTGCGGCTCCATCCAGGTCGGGACCGACCCCGATGACGAGTGCGAAGCGGAGCCGGCCAGCAGCTGCGGACAGACCGGCCTGTGCAACGGCGCCGGCGCGTGCGCAAGCCACGGGACCTCGACGGTGTGTGTGCCGGCGTCCTGCGCAGCGGCGACCGCGCAACCCGAGCGCAGCTGCGACGGGGCCGGCACCTGCGTCGAGAAGGCCCCGGTGAGCTGCGGCCTGCTGGCATGCAACTCGGCCGGGACGGCGTGCCTGGTGACGTGCGCCCAGGACTTGGACTGCACCCGGCTGGGCGACTACTGCCGCGGCACGGAGTGCACGCCCAAGCTCGTCGCGGGCACCTCCTGCATCGAGGCGCGGGAGTGCTCGAGCGGCAACTGCGTCGACCAGAGGTGCTGCGCCACTGCCTGCGCCGGGGCGTGCGAGGCCTGCGACGGGGCGGGCTTCGAGGGCGAGTGCGTGGCCGTGCCCGCAGGCGCCGATCCGGCCAGCGAGTGCGCCGGCACCGACGTCTGCAGCGGGACCGGTGCCTGTACCAAGGCCGCGGGGACCCAGTGCGCGGCCGATGGCGAGTGCCTGACCCACCACTGCGTCGACGGCCTCTGCTGCGACACGCAGTGCTTGGGCACCTGCCGCGCCTGCGACGTGGCCGGCCAATGGGGCGCGTGCACCGAGATCCCCGCCGGCGCGGACCCCGCCGACGAGTGCCCGGGGGCGACGGCGTGCGGCGCCGGGGGTGCCTGCGTCCTCTTCACGGACGGCACGGCCTGCGCGTCGGACCCCGAGTGCGGGAGCGGCCACTGCGCGGACGAGGTCTGCTGCGACGCAGTGTGCGACGCCACCTGCCTCGCGTGCACGGCGGCGAAGAAGGGCAGCGGCGAGGACGGAGTGTGCGGCCCGAGCTCCGCGGGCACGGACCCTGACGAGGAGTGTGCCACCGAGCTGGCGTCCTCGTGCGGCATGACCGGCGCGTGCAGCGGCGCGGCCGCCTGCGCGCTGTACCCGGCGACCACCGTATGCCTGGAGCAGTCCTGTGCCGCCGGGACGCTGAACAAGGCTCACCTGTGCAGCGGCGCCGGCGCCTGCGTCGAGGGCGGCACGGAGGGTTGCGGGGCGTACGCCTGCAACGCGGCGGGAAGCGCCTGCCTGACCACGTGCTCCGCCGACGCCGATTGCGCCGCGGGGACCTACTGCGACGGGTCGTCAGCCTGCGTGGCCAAGAAGGCGGACGGCGGGGTCTGCGCTTCCAGCAACGTGTGCAGCAGCGGCAGCTGCGTCGACGGCGTCTGCTGCAACAGCGCGTGTACCGGCCCGTGCCAGGCCTGCTCGGCCGCCAAGAAGGGCAGCGGAGCGGATGGTGTCTGCGGCCCGATCGGCGTCAACACCGACCCCGACAGCGAGTGCATCGACCAGGGCGCCGCAAGCTGCGGCACCAGCGGCGTGTGCGACGGCGCCGGGGCCTGCTCCAGGTATGCGAGCGGCACGGTGTGCCTGGCCCAGTCCTGCGCGGGGTCGACGCTGAGCAACGCGCGCCAGTGCAACGGC